>NZ_JBSFJC010000101.1:0-31360 GCF_053597855.1 Kitasatospora sp. NPDC001225 | reverse complement strand
GGGCGCGGGCGGGTTCAGGCGTAGCGGTCGAACAGGGCCTGCAGGTAGTCCTCCAGGCGTTCCGTCAGCACGGCGGGCGTCAGGTCGGCGCGTCCCAGCTCGCGCCAGGGCTCGGCGACCTTCCGGGCGTCCGGGGCGAAGGCGAGGGCGTCCAGCAGCCGCCAGTACAGGTGGTCGCGGCCGGCGGCGAGGGTGCGGCCGCCGGCGGCGGTGTAGCGGTCGGCGAAGGCCAGGCCCGCCTCGGGGCCGTGCAGCAGGGCCAGGGCGGTGGAGCAGTGGGCGACGTCCAGGTCGGCCGGCCCCCAGGACGTCTCCACCCAGTCGACGACCCCGCTGACGGCCAGGTCGGCGCCCGCGCCGGTGAACAGCACGTTGCCGGGGTGGAAGTCGCGGTGCAGGAAGCAGGAGCGGTGCGCGGGCACCGCGCCGCCGATCACCTCCACCGCCCGCCGCCACAGCCCGGCGCGGGCGGTGCCCCCGGGCGCCTCCACGCGCTCGGGGGCCGTCCACGCCTGCCAGGCGCGCGGCCGGTCCTCCTCGGCGACGTCGAGGGCGTGCACGGCGGCCAGCTGCGCGGCCAGCAGGCCCGCGCGCTGCCCCGCCCCGCCGTCCTCGGCCACCCGCACGGTGCCGGGCAGGTGCGTCATCAGCAGCGACGGGTGCTCGCACACCGCCCCCGACCCGTCCACCGCGCGCAGGCGCGCCGCCGGGACGCCGCCGCCCTCCAGCAGGCGCAGCACCGCCGCCTCGCGGGCCAGCAGCCCCGGGGCGTGGCGGCGGTAGAACGGCTTGACGAAGGAGCGCAGCACCAGCGCGTACGGGCCCGCGCCACCCGGGCGCTCCACGTCCACGCGGCGCATCCGCGAGGTCCACCCGCCCGTGAGCGCGCTCACCGCCGTGACGCGCTCACCGGGTGCGAGGAGCCCCTCCACCCACCGGCGCGTGCCGTCCCACCCCTGGCCCCAGTCCCCACCGTCGATCATGGACGGCAAGCCTACGCCCCACCCCCGCCCGACCCGCCCCGGGCAGGCCTGACGAAGAGTCAACTCCCGTACAACCACGGACAGAAGACCTCTATTCCGACAGGTGTCGAAGTTTGACAGGCGGGGCGCGCCCGGGGTTGGCTGGACGCCGATCCGCACCGCACCCAGGGGGAGGGGCCCGCCATGCCCAGGACCGTCGTCTTCGAGACCACCGGAGGACCGGAGGTACTGGCCGTACGCGAGCGCGCCCTGCCCGAACCCGGGCCCGGCGAACTGCGCCTGCGCGTGGCCGCGATCGGCCTCAACCGCGCCGAGGCCCTCTTCCGCGCCGGCACCTACCTGGAGCGGCCGCGCCTGCCCGCCACCCTCGGCTACGAGGCCAGCGGCACCGTGGAGGCCGTCGGCGAGGGCGTCACCGCCTTCACGCCCGGCGACCGCGTCGACACCGTGCCCGCGTTCTCCCAGAACGACTACGGCGTCTACGGCACCCACGTCCTGGTCCCCGCCCGCGCCGCCGTCCCCCACCCCGCCGGCCTCACCCCCGCCCAGGGCGCCGCCGTGTGGATGCCCTACCTCACCGCCTACGGCGCCCTCGCCGAGGACGGCCACCTGCGCCCCGGCGACCACGTGCTGATCACCGCCGCCGCCTCCGGCGTGGGCCTGGCCGCCATCCGCACCGCCCGCCGCCTGGGCGCCCACCCGATCGCCACCACCCGCACCCGCGCCAAGGCCCGGCACCTGCTGGACGCCGGCGCCGCCGAGGTCGTCGTCACCGGCGAGGACGACCTCCTCGCCCGCGTCGACGCGGCCACCGGCGGATCCGGCGTGCGCACCGTCTTCGACCCCGTCGCCGGACCCGGCGTCCTGACCCTCGCCCGCACCCTGGCCCCCGGCGGACGCCTGACCGTCTACGGCCGCCTCGACCCCCGCGACACCCCGATGCCCGGCCAGGACACCTTCGCCCCCGTCACCAGCCGCTTCTTCTCCATGCACGAGGTCACCCGGGACGACGAACGCCTGCGCCGCGCCCACGCGTTCGTCACCGCCGGCCTGGCCGACGGCTCCTTCACCCCCGCCGTCGACCGCGTCTTCGAAGGCCTCGACACCGTCGCCGAGGCCCACCGCTACCTGGAGGCCGGCACCCAGATCGGCAAGATCGTCCTGACCGTCGGCGACTGAACCACCACCGGAGGCCGAACCGCCGCCGCCGGGGGCCGGCGGGCCCTCAGGCCCCCGGGGCCCGGCGGGCCTCCGCGTCGGCGGCGGCCACCACCGCCGCCAGCAGCCCCGGGAACCGCCGCTCCAACTCCTCGCTGCGCAGCGCGTTCATCTTGGTGGTGCCCACGTAGTACTGGCGCAGCAGCCCCGCCTCGCGCAGCACGCTGAAGTGGTGGCTGGAGGTCGAACGCCCCACCGGCAGGTCGAAGGAACCGCAGCTGAGATCGGCTCCCGAGTGCGCGAGCGTGCGCACCACCGTCCTGCGGGCCGGATCAGCGAGCGCCTCCAGCACCTGCTGGACGCTCACGTCCTCCACACCAGGGTGCACGATCACCCGCGCCGCCACGCGTGCCCGCCCCACACCCACCACCCCTTCCCACCACTCGACCCCCGTCTGTCCGACAGTCAAAAACCGCGCCGTGTGCGCGACTTCACGAGCACGACGCTACCAGGGACGATCGCCCGGCCCCCGGCCTCCGCCCCCGGGAGGCGCGCCGGACCCCCGGACCGCCCCCGCGCCCCACCCGCCGCCCACACCCACCGCAACACCCGCGCAACACGCCCCGCCGCCCGGCACGGCGGCGCGCGGCCGAGGACGGCCGGAAAAGAGGAGATGCGCGGCGCGGCACGGCGGGGGAGGGACGCGGCGCCGGGGAGGGCCCCGTGACGGACCGCCGAGGACGACCGGGCACCACCGGGGGCGGCGGCGCGCGGCCGAGGACGGCCGGAAAAGAGGAGGCGCGTCGTGGCGGGCGGCACGGGGGAGAGGCCCCGCAAAGGGCCGCCGAGGACGACCGGGGACCGCCGAAGACCGCCGGGCACGACGGCGCGCGGCCCGGGCCGGCGGCCGGAAGGAGAGGGCCTGCGGAGGCAGGCGGCGCGCCCCGCCGGACCGGGGACCGGCAGGGCACGCCGCAGCGGCACAACGGCAGCGGCAGGCGCGGGCGCAGGCGCGGGCCCCCGGGCTCAGGCCGCGCGCACCGGGGCCGGCGCCGCCCGGGCCAGACGCGTCAGCGCCAGCGGCTCGAAGATCCCCATCAGCACCGGGTCCACCGCCCGCACCGCCGCCGGCGCCGGCGCCGCCGGCACGGGGGAGCGCAGCATCGCCAGGTAGAGCTCCTGGGTCTCGGCGGCCGGGTCGATGCCCAGCTCCTCGGCCAGCACCTGGCGCAACTGCTGGTAGCAGCGCAGCGCCTCCGCCCGGTTGCCGGAGGCGGCCAGCGCCTCCATCCGGCAGCGGTAGGCGCTCTCCCGGAACGGCGCCCGGCGCACCGCCTCGTCCGCCCAGCGCAGCGCGTGGTGCTCCTCGCCCAGCGCCGACGCCGCCAGGCTCGCGGTCTCCAACGCGCTGATGCGCAGCTCCTCCACGTGCTCGCGCACCCCCTGCGCCCACTCGCCCTCGTGGTCGGGCAGGAACGCCCCGCGCAGGTTCGCCAGCGCCCCCGCGGCCAGCTGCTGCGCCACCGCGTGGCCGCCCGCGGCCAGCGCCTCGCCGGCCTCGCCGACCGCCGAGGCCGCCGCCTCCAGGTCCACCGCCGCGTCCGCGGGCAGCCGCAGCACGTACCGCCCGCCCTGGGAGATCAGCGGGGTCGCACCGGGCCCCTGCCCCGGATCGGTGACGAACGCCCGCACCCGGCTCACCACGCTGCGCAGCGCGGAGGCCCAGGTGTCGGGCAGGCCGTCGGGCCAGATGGTGTCGGCCAGCTGGTCGCGGCTGGTGCCGCTGGAGCGCTCCAGCACCAGGCGGGCGAACGCCACCTGGGCCTGGGCGCTGGACAGGTGCTGCGGGGCGCCGTCCTCGTGCTCGACGGCCACCAGACCGGTCAGGCGGATCAGCATGCGCGGGCCCCCGATCTACCGGACGGACCGTCTTCCCTGAAGCCTTTCAACACGAGCTCCAACCCCCTCGAGCCAAAGCGGAAGTGACGGCCCGTTCCGGCCGTCGGCGTGGGAAATTGCGGATCGGAACAATAAACCGCCGACCAGCCGTTCGGTTTCGGCGGATTTCGACCATACATTCGCCGCATCGCGCGGTGTCAACACCGGTTGCGGAAACATACCCACCGGCCGGTCAATGCGTCGTGGACGCAAGGTTTCCGCACGTCAGAGCGTTCCCGCAGGCCAGGAAAGCGCCTATTGCGGACGCCTTGCGCATCCTGCCGTAGAAATGTAGCCATCCTTGAGCACCCCGCGTGAAGGCTTCGAGAAACACCCCGAGCCGCGAAAAGCCCCGAACAACCGCGAAACAGCCGCACGCAACCGCGAAACAGCCGCGAACAACCGTGAAAAGCCGTGAACACCGTGACGCCGTGAAGGAGAAACCCGTGAACGCCACCGGAGCATGGGACCGCCTGGAGCCGAAGCTCGCCGCAACGAACGCCCGCGTGGCCGCACTGGAGTCCGACCCCTCCCGGCGCAACAGCTTCGTCGCCTACACCATGGAACGCGACAGCGCCTACTGCGACCTCGACGGCGAGCGCCTGCTCATGATGTCCGGCTACAGCTACCTCGGCCTGGCCGGCGACGAACGCGTCGTGGCCGCCGCCAAGGCCGCCGTCGACGTCTACGGCACCGGCAACCACGGCGTGCGCGCCCTGGCCGGCACCATCCCCCTGCACGAGGAACTCGAAGCCGAGGTCGCCCGCTTCGCCGGCCGCGAACGCGCCCTGGTCTTCGGCTCCGGCTACGCCGCCAACGTCGGCACCGTCGGCGCCCTCGTCGGCCAGGGCGACACCGTCCTGATCGACAAGTACGACCACGCCTCCATCGTCGACGGCTGCCGCCTGTCCGGCGCCACCGTCACCCGCTTCCGCCACAACGACGTCGACCACCTCGAGCGCCGCCTCAAGGCCGCCGCCCCCACCGGCGTGCGCCTGGTCATCGTCGACAGCGTCTACTCCATGGACGGCGACATCGCCCCGCTGCCCGAACTGCGCGAGGTCTGCGACCGCTACGACGCCCTCCTCATGGTCGACGAGGCCCACGCCCTGGGCGTCATCGGCAAGACCGGCGGCGGCATCGAGGAGCACTTCGACCACAAGGTCCGCGTCGACGTCAAACTCGGCACCCTCTCCAAGGCCATCCCCTCCATGGGCGGCTGGATCGCCGGCAGCCACGACCTCATCGGCCACCTGCGCTACGCCGCCCGCCCGTTCCTGTTCTCCGCCGCCCTCGGCCCCGCCCAGACCGGCGCCGCCCTGGAGTCCCTGCGCATCCTGCGCCGCGAACCCGAGCGCGTCACCCACACCCAGACCCAGGCCCAGCGCCTGCGCACCCGCCTCAACGACGCCGGCATCTCCACCATGGACTCCACCACCGCCGTCCTGCCCGTCATCGCCGGCAGCGACGACGCCGCCTACGACTACGCCACCGCCTGCCGCAAGGCCGGCGTCATCGGCCTGCCCGTCGTCACCCCCGCCGTGCCCAACGACCTCGCCCGGCTGCGCATCGCCGTCACCGCCCGCCACACCGCCGCCGACATCGACTTCGCCGCCGAGGCGTTCCTGACCGCCGCCGCCCAGACCGGCCTGATCTGACCCGCCCGGCCCGACCGATCCGGCCCGCCCCGCCCGCCTGATCCGGCCTGCCCGGCCGGACCGGCCCGCCTGATCCGACCGGCCGGCCGGCCCGGACCAGCCCGCCCCGCCCCCGCTGCCACCGCCGGGCCGCCCGCGCGACCGCGCTAAGGAGACGAAGCCATGGCCCCCCACCACCGGCCGCCGATCGCCGTCACCGGCCTCGGCGTGGTCAGCCCCGCCGGCCACACCGTCGAGGACCTCTGGCGCACCGTCGCCTCCGGGCGCTCCACCGCCACCGCCCTCACCGACCCCGCCCTGGCCCGCCACCGGGTGCGCCTGGGCTGCAAGGTCACCGACCTGCCCGACAACGACCTCGTCCCCGCCAAGGACGCCCGCCGCCTCGACCCGTTCGCCCACTACGGCACCCTCGCCGCACTCGCCGCCCACGCCGACGCCGGACGCCCCGAACCCGAACCCGGGCGCAGCGCCATCGTGGTGGGCACCGCCGTGGGCGGACGCACCACCAGCGACCGCGAGTCCGCGCTGTACACCGAGCACGGGCCGCTGCGGGTCTCCCCGCTGATGCCGCTGGTCACCATGCCCAACGCGGCCGCCGCCCAGATCGCGATGCGCCTGCACTGGAACGGGCCCGCCCTGACCATCGCCACCACCTGCGCCTCCGGCGCGGACGCGATCGGCCACGGCGCCCTGCTGCTGGAGACCGGGCGCGCCGACGTGGTGATCGCCGGCGGCTGCGAGGCCACCCTCACCCCCGTCACCCTGGCCGCGTTCGGCAACCTCGGCGCGCACTCCCTGCGCAACGACGAACCCCGGCGCGCCTCACGGCCCTTCGACACCGACCGCGACGGCTTCGTGATGGGCGAGGGCGCCGGCTTCCTCGTCCTGGAACGCCTGGACGACGCCCGGGCCCGCGGCCGCACCCCGTACGCGCTGCTCGCCGGGTACGGCGCGAGCGCGGACGCCTACCACCTGTCCAACCCGCGCCCCGACGGCGCCGGCGCGGTGGCCGCGATGCGCGCCGCCCTCGCCGACGCGGCCCTCGCGCCCGGCGACATCGCCCACGTCAACGCCCACGGCACCTCCACCGTGCACAACGACCGGGCCGAGGCCGCCGCCCTGCGCGCCGTGTTCGGCCCCCACGGCGTGCCGGTCACCTCCACCAAGGGCGCCATCGGCCACCTGATCGGCGCCGCCGGCGCCGTCGAGCTGATCGCCGCCATCGAGGCCATGAACGCCCGCACCGTCCCTCCCACCGCCAACCACGAGAAGACCGAAGAGGGCCTGGACCTCGACGTCGTGCACACCGCGCCGCGCCCGGTGCGCGCCGGCGCGGCCCTGTCCAACTCGTTCGGCTTCGGCGGCCACAACACGACCCTGGTGGTGACCCCGCTATGACCGCACCCACGACCACACCCGCCGCACAAGCCGCACAAGCCGCACAAGCCGCACCCGCCGCCCCCGCCGGACAGGCCGGACAGGCCGTACCCGCCGTGACCGCGCCCGCCGGTCCGGTGTCGCGCACCCGCCTGCACGTCACCGACCGGGACCTGGCCGCCTACCGGGCCGCGGCCCGGGCCCGCCTGGGCGCCCCCGCCCGCGCCGGGGCCGGCCCCGCGCACCCCTTCGTCGCCGCCCACGCCCTCGCCCAGCACACCGTCGGCGCGCTGACCGCCGGCGACCACGGGTTCACCGGCGTGGTCCACCTCGCCCAGGAGATCCGCACCCACGCCCCGCTCACGGCGGGGGACGTCGACGTCGCCGTCGAGGTCGCCGCCGTGCGCCGCGAGGCCCGCGGCACCCGCCTGGCCCTGACCACCCGCCTCACCGACGCGGCCACCGGCGCCCCGCTCGCCGACCTCGCCACCGCCGCGCTCCTGCTGGGCGCCACCGGCGCCCAGCCGTACGGCGCCCTGCCGCCGGCCGCCCACCCCGGTTCCGTGCCCGACGGCCCGCCCCTGGTCCTCACCCACGTGCTGGACGCCGGCGACACCCGCGCCTACGCCCACGCCTCCGGCGACCTCAACCCCATCCACCTCGACGACGACGCCGCCCGCGCGGCCGGCTTCCCCGGCGTCATCGCCCACGGCATGCACCTGGTGGCGCTGGCCGCCGAGGAGATCACCGACCGCCACGCCGGCGGCGACCCCGCCCGCGTCACCGCGCTCGGCGCCCGCTTCGCCGCCCCCACCCGCCCCGGCACCGAACTGCGCCTGACCCTCCAGCCCCACGACCGGGGCACCGTGGTGCGCTTCACCATCGCCACCGAGGCCGGCACCGCCGTCAAGGCCGGCTGGGCGCGCATCGCACCGGCGGGGGAGTGAACGCCGTGACCACCACCCCCAGCAGCGCCCCGTTCGGCCGCCCCGTCCAGGACACCGCGCTGCCGCCGCTCGCCCTGCCCGACGCGTTCACCGCCCACGCCCGCACCCGCCCCGACGCCCCCGCCCTGCTCTGGCAGGACCAGAGCGTCAGCTACCGGGAGCTCGCGCAGGCCGCCGACGCCGAACGCGCCCGCCTGAACGCCCTCGACCTGGCACCGGGCGAACCGGTGGGCCTGTACGCCGTCAAGTCACCCGCCGCGGTCGCCCTGGTGCTGGCCTGCCTGATGGAGCGCCGCCCCTTCCTGCTGCCCTCCCCGCAGCTCGCCCCCGCCCTGCTGGCCGCGCTCTTCGCCCAGGCCGGCGCGCGGCGCCTGCTCGCCCCCCTGGGCCAGGACGCCCCCCGGCTGCCCGCCCTGCCCCACCCCGCCCCGGTGCCCACCCTCGCGGCCGGCACCTCCTTCATGCTCACCACCTCCGGCTCCACCGACCTGCCCAAGATCGTCCCCCTCGCGCAGGGCGCCGTCGACCGCTTCACCGCCTGGGCCCACGACACCTTCGACCTCGGCCCCGGCCGCACCGTCGCCAACTACGCGCCCCTCAACTTCGACCTCGCCCTGCTCGACGTGTGGGCCACCCTCGCCGCCGGCGGCACCTGCCTGCTCATCGACCCCGCCCACGCCCTCAACGCCCGCCACCTGCTCGCCCAGCTCATCCGCCACCGCCCCCACGTCCTGCAGGCCGTCCCCCTCGCCTACGCCCTGCTCGTCCAGGCCGCCGCCGGCGCCCACGTCCTGGACAGCGTCGAACACGCCGCGTTCACCGGCGACGCCATCGACGCCCGCACCCTCGCCGCCCTGCCCGCCCTGCTGCCCGGCGCCGAGCTGTACAACATCTACGGCTGCACCGAGACCAACGACAGCTTCCTGCACCGCCTGGACCGCCTGGACGCCGCCGCCGCCCTGCCCGTGCCCATCGGCACCCCGCTGCCCGGCGTGCGCACCCTGGTCGCCACCGCCGACGGCACCCCCCTGGACGGCCCCGGCAGCGGCGAACTCTACGTCTCCACCCCCTTCCAGGCCGCCGGCTACCTCGACCGCTCCCGCGACACCGGACGCTTCACCACCCAGCCCGAAGGCGCCGGCGAAGGCCGCCGCTGGTTCCGCACCGGCGACCTCGTCACCCGCGACGAGGCCGGACGCGTCCACCTCACCGGCCGCGCCGACTTCCAGGTCAAGGTCCGCGGCGTCGCCGTCAACACCGCCGAGATCGAACGCGTCCTGCTCGCCCACCCCGACGTGCGCGAAGCCGCCGTCGCCGCCGCCAGCGACCCGCTCACCGGCAAACGCCTGCACGCCGCCGTCCAGCGCACCCCCGGCTCCACCCTCAACAGCCTCGTCCTGCGCGAGCACCTGGCCCGCAACCTGCCACGCGCCGCCGTCCCCGAGAAGCTCGCCATCCACGACGCCCCGCTGCCCAAGACCGCCACCGGCAAGGTCGACCGCAAGGCCGTCCTGCCCGCCCCGTAACACCCCGCACCACCCGCACCGCCACCCAACCCAAACCAGCGGCCACCAGGCCACCGACGCAAGGGAGTTGCCGACATGAGCAACATCGCCCAGATCAAGCGGTTCCTCATCGACGAGTTCCTGCCCGACATCACCCCCGACCAGCTCGCCGACGACCACGACCTGCTCTCCGACGGCGTCATCGACAGCCTCGGCGTCCTCAAACTCATCGCCTGGGTCGAGGACCACTTCACCCTCCCCGTCGACGACACCGACCTCGACCCCAACAACTTCCGCTCCGTCGCCGCCATCGACGCCTTCATCACCGAACGCCGCACCACCGCCGCCACCGCCGCCGGCGTCACCGTGGGCGGCTGACAGCCATGCACCAGGCCCTCACCGCGCTCCTCGCCGCCCGCCCCGTCGACCTGGCGGCCTGGCGCTCGTGGTGGGACCAGCTCGAACACCGCACCCTGGGCCCGGCCGACAGCGACCGGGCCCAGGCAGCGGCCCTGCTGGCCGCCCTCACCACCCGCCTGCCCGACCCCGACACCCTCACCGCCCTGCACACCTCGCTCACCGAACGCACCCCCGACCCCGGCCCCGCCCACCCCGGCAGCGTCAACATCGTCGGCACCGGCGGCGGACCCGCCACCTTCAACCTCTCCACCGCCGCCGCCCTCACCGCCGCCGCCATCGGCATCCCCGTCGTCAAGACCGGCTCCCGCGCCTACACCAGCGCCGCCGGCTCCGTCGACCTCCTCGAACGCCTCGGCATCACCCTCACCTCCAGCCACACCGCCACCGCCGACCACCTCGCCCGCCACAACATCGCCTTCGCCGGCCCCCACGTCTACCCGCCCGCCCTCACCCGCCTCGCCCGCACCCTCTACCCGCTCACCCTCAAACCCTTCGGCGCGTTCCTCAACACCCTCGGCCCCCTGCTCGCCACCGTCCCCGTCACCGCCCAGCTCACCGGCACCGCCACCCCCACCGCCCTCGCCGCCCTGCGCCCCCTGGCCGCCAACACCACCACCCGCACCGTGTGGCTCGCCCACAACAGCGCCGGCGCCGACGAACTCCTGCCCTTCGCCGACAACACCCTCCACACCCCCGACGGCGACATCCACCTGCCCGCCGGCGCCGTCGCCCCCGCCGAAGGCACCCTCGCCGACCTCGCCCCCCACCCCCACGACCTCACCGGCCACTTCCTACGCGCCCTCGCCGGCCGCGCCGGAACCACCGCCACCCACACCATCGCCCTCAACGCCGCCGCCCTCGCCCTCGCCTCCGGCCGCCACACCCGCTGGCACACCGCCTACACCACCGCCCTGGACGCCCTCGCCGACGGCGCCCCCCACGCCCTGGCCACGCGCCTGGCCACCCGCCCCAGGGAGACCGCCGGTGTCTGAACCCCTCTTCCCCCGCGACGACCTGGGCCTGGCGCTCTTCCTCAACGCCGGCGACCCCGCCGGCCGCCTCACCGACCTCGCGCTCATGCTCGACGACCAGCGCGTCGACGTCCTCGAACTCGCCGTCCCCTTCCCCGACTCACCCACCGACGGCCCCGTCATCCGCCGCTCCGCCACCCGAGCCCTCCAGGCCGGCACCACCCTGGACACCGTCCTCGCCGAACTCGCCGACCTCACCCCCCGCCTGACCCACCTCAAGGTCGCCCTGCTCGCCGACTGGAGCCACAGCCTGCGCCACCGCGACCCCACCGCCACCGCCACCGCCATCCGCGACGCCGGAGCCCGCGCCCTGCTCGTCCACGCCCTGCCCCCGCGCCTGCGCCCCGCCTGGCAGCACGCCCTGCACCACACCGGCCTGCCCCAGGTCACCACCTGCTACCCCGCCTCCACCCCCGAGGTCCTCACCGCCGCCGCCCACGGCGCCACCGACGCCTACGTCTACCTCGTCGCCCACTACGGCCGCTCCGGCACCACCCCCGCACACGGCCACCGCGCCCTCGCCGACACCGTCACCGCGCTGCGCACCGCCGCCCCCGCGACCCCCGTCGCCGTCGGCTTCGGCGTCAAGGCCGCCGCCGACCTGGCCGCCGTCGCCGCCGCCGGAGCCGACGCCGCGATCGTCGGCTCCGCCGCCGTCGCCCGCGTCGAGCACGCGCTGACCGAACGCCTCGACCCCGTCGACGAGTTGCGCGCCTACCTCACCGACCTCCGCCCCCGCCCCGCCCTCCCGGAGCGGCCCGGCGGACCCCGCACCACCCCCCGCACCACCGGCACCACCCCCGGCACCACCGGCACCCGCACCACCCCCGCCGGCACCACGACCCGAGAGGAACAACCCGCATGCTGATCCGCGACCTGGCCGACGTGAAGACCGTCGAGTGGGGCAACGGCCTGTCCCGCCGCTTCCTGGTGGAGAGCGACGGCCTCGGCTACAGCCTCACCGACACCGTCGTCAACGCCGGCACCAAGTCCCGCCTGGAGTACCGCAACCACCTCGAGGCCTGCTACTGCATCGCCGGCTCCGGCGAGGTCATCGACATGGACGGCACCTCCCACCCCATCACCCCCGGACGCCTCTACGCCCTCGACGAGCACGACGCCCACTACCTCGTCGCCAGCCCCGAGGAGGACCTGCGCCTGGTGTGCGTCTTCTCCCCGGCCCTGCGCGGCGACGAGGTCCACCAGCTCGACGCCCACTCCTCCTCCGCCTACTAGGCCCCGAGCCCAGAGGCACCCCGCGCCCCCACCGGGGCCCGCCGCCCCCGCACCCCCGGGGGCCCGGGCCCCCGGAACGGGCCCCAGGAACCGACGTGAGCCGGCGCCACCGGGCGCCGGCCTGCCACCCCGCGCCCCGCACCGGCGGCCCGGGAGGAAGGCGGCACATCCCATGATCCGCTGGAACGCCGACCAGACGGCCCTGCGCGAGGGCCTGGCCCGCTTCGGCGACGACCTCAGCGCCGGCCACATCGAAGGCGACGAACAGGCCGCCTTCTCCCACGACAAGTGGCGCATGATCCAGAAGACCGGCATCCTCTCCCTGCCCTTCGAGGAACGCTACGGCGGCCTGGGCCAGTCCCTGCTCACCACCATGTACGTCCTCGAAGGCCTCGGCCACACCTGCCGCGACGGCGGCCTCAACTTCTCCGTCACCACCTCCATGGCCTCCACCGGCGTCCCCCTGCAGGCCTTCGGCTCACCCGCCCTCAAGGACGCCTACCTGCCCCGCATCGCCTCCGGCGAGGCCATCGGCGCCCACGCCATCACCGAGTCCGAGTCCGGCTCCGACGCCATGCAGATGCGCACCCGCGCCGTACGCGACGGCGACCACTTCGTCCTCAACGGCGCCAAGACCTTCGTCTCCAACGGCCCCGTCGCCGACGTCGTCGTCGTCTACGCCCGCACCCACCCCCAGGGCGGCGCCCTCGGCGTCACCGCCTTCCTCGTCGACGCCGACACCCCCGGCCTGACCACCGGAAACCCCATCAAGAAGATGGGCCTGCGCACCTCCCCGCTCTCCGAGCTCTACTTCGACGACGTCCGCGTCCCCGCCGACCGCGTCCTGGGCCGCGTCGGCGGCGGCTTCCTCGTCCTCGACCACGTCATGAAACGCGAGATCCTCTACACCTTCATCGTCAACACCGGCGAGATGCAGCACCGCCTCACCCGCTGCCTGGACTACGCCAAGACCCGCATGTCCTTCGGCAAGCCCATCGGCTCCTACCAGTCGGTCGCCAACAAGATCGTCGACACCAAGATCCGCCTCGAGACCGCCCGCAAGTGGCTGTACGACACCGCCCAGCGCCTGGAGGCCGGCGACAACGTCACCGTCGACATGGCCATCGCCAAACTCCTCACCAGCGAGTCCAACCTCGCCACCTCGCTGGCCGCCGTCCAGGTCTTCGGCGGCAACGGCTACATGTCCGAGTACGGACTGGAGAAGGACGTGCGCAACGCGGTCGCCGGCACCATCTACTCCGGCAGCAACGAGATCCAGTACAACCGCATCGCCGCCATGCTCGGACTCGGCAAATGACCGCCCCCGCCCTCCTGGCCCCCCGGCGCGCCGGCCACCTCAAGGTCTGCGGCGCCCGCACCCGCGCCGACCTCGCCCTCCTCGCCGACACCGGCCCCACCCTGGTGGGCCTGTGGCACGGCGTACCCGGCGGCCCCGCCGACCTCGAAGCCGACCGCCTCGCCGACCTCGCCGCCACCGCCATCCGCCTGGGCCTGGAACCCGTCCTCGTCACCTTCCTCGACGACGCCCGAAAGATCGCCGCCCTCGCCCGCGCCACCGGCATCCGCTGGATCCAGCTCCACGCCTACCAGAGCCCCGCCCTCGTCGCCGACCTGCGCGAACAGCTCCCGTACGCCGTCCTCGTCAAAGTCCTCCACCTCTCCCGCGGCCGCTGCCTGGAACGCGCCTTCACCGGCGCCTTCGAACGCGCCGGCTGCGACCTGTTCCTCCTGGACACCGTCACCGACGACGGCCGCGTCGGCTCCACCGGCCAGGCCCTGGACCCCGCCCACGTCCACGCCCTGCTGCCCCGCCTCACCATCCCCTTCCTCCTCGCCGGCGGCCTCAACACCACCAACCGCGACACCTACCGCACCGTCACCGACCACCCCCTGTACGCCGGCGCCGACATCGACACCGCCGCCCGCGACCGCACCGGCCGCTTCACCCACGAAGCCGTCACCGCCCTCACCCGCGCCTGGCACCCGCGCCTCCAGGAGACCCCCGCATGAGCCCGAGCTTCATCGACGCCCTGCTGGCCGCCCCCCGCCCCCTGGTCATGGAGGTCAAACTCCGCGACCCCCACGGCGCCGACCTCCTGGGCCCCCGCACCGTCACCGACCTCGTCACCCGCTACGAACAGGCCGGCGCCCCCTGCCTGTCCGTCGTCACCGGCCGCTGGTTCGGCGGCACCCCCCGCCTCCTGCGCGAGGTCACCGCCGCCACCCAACTCCCCGTCCTCCAGAAGGACTTCCTCACCCGCCCCGCCCAACTCGAAGCCGCCCGAGCCCTCGGCGCCTCCGCCGTCCTGCTCACCGCCGCCCTGCTGCCCGCCACCTCCCTCACCCGCCTCGTCACCACCGCCCTCGACCTCGGCCTGACCCCCTTCGTCGAGATCACCGAGGAACGCGAACTCGACACCCTGCCCCGCATCGCCGAATGCGTCGTCGCCGTCAACAACAAGGACATCCGCACCCGCGAACGCGACCGCGGCGACCTCGGCCGCAGCCTGCGCCTGCTACCCGCCCTACGCGCCGCCGGCTGCCGCGCCCCCGTCTCCGCCTCCGCCATCACCGACCCCCACGACGCCGCCCGCCTCCTCGACGCCGGCTACGCCGCCCTGCTCATCGGCACCTCCCTGATGCGCACCGGCGACCTCACCGGCTGGCTCGCCGACCTCGACGCCGCCAGAGCGGGGGTCGCCGCGTGAAGAACGACCTGCGCACCCGCTCCCTGGTCCTGGACGCCGCCGGCATCCCCGTCTCCGCCCTGGTCGCCGAACCCGAACACCACGCCCCCAAGGCCGTCGTCCTCGCCATCCACGGCCGCGGCATGCGCGCCGCCTACTTCGCCGGCCCCGCCCACCCCGACACCAGCCTGCTCACCCTCGCCGCCGACCTCGGCTACACCGTCCTCGCCGTCGACCGCCCCGGCCACGGCGCCTCCGCCCACCGCCTGCCGCACGGCCAGCTCATCGCCGACCAGGCCGCCACCCTCCACGCCGCCCTCACCGACTACGCCCGCGCCCACCCCACCGGCGCCGGCGTCCAACTCCTCGCCCACTCCTTCGGCGGCAAAATAGCCCTCCAACTCGCCGCCCACTGGCCCGACGACCCCCGCCTGCCCCTGCTCGGCTGCGACATCTCCGGCCTCGCCCAGCACTACGCCCCCGGCGCCTGGGACCGCCCCGACGACCTCGCCGGCGGCGGCCGCCTCAACTGGGGCCCCCTCCACCTCTACCCGCCCGGCACCTTCCACGCCGCCCGCACCCTGCTCACCCCCGTCCCCGCCCTCGAATCCCGCGAACTGGCCACCTGGCCCGCCCGCTACAACGCCCTCGCCGCCCGCGTACGCGTCCCCGTACGCCTCACCCTCGCCGACCACGAGCACTGGTGGCGCCTGGACGCGGCCCACCGCGCCGCCCTGACCGCCGCCTTCCCCGACGGCCTCGCCCACCTGGCCACCGCCCGCCGCGCCGGCCACAACCTCTCCCTGGGCCACGCCGCCCGCCCCTACCACCTGCGCGCCCTCGCCTTCACCGACGACTGCCTCACCCGCCCCGCCCCCGCCCGCCCGGCACGGTTGCCACCGATGGCCCACGAACGGACCCCCGTTCCCCACGGGCCCCACGACGCACCGTCACGAGAGGGGCAGCACATGAGGATCGGCGACATCGAGGTCCTGGCGGTCATGGACGGAGAAGGCACCGAGACCGCCGCCGAGATCCTCACCCGCCCCGGCACCGACGACCCCTGGGCCTGCCACGCCCACCACCTCGACCCGCACGGCACCCTCCACCTGCCCCTCGGCGGCTTCCTGGTGCGCAGCGGGGAGCGGACCGTCCTGGTCGACGCCGGAGTCGGGCCCCGGGACGTCGGCCGCTACCACGGCGGCGCCCTGCTCGACTCGCTCGCCGCCCACGGCGTCACCCCCGCCGACGTCACCGACGTGCTCTTCACCCACCTGCACTTCGACCACGTCGGCTGGGCCGCCGTCGACGACCGCCCCGTCTTCCCGAACGCCGTCTACCGCGCCCACCGCGCCGACTGGCAGCACTTCGTCACCGGCCCCGCCGCCACCCCCGAAGCCGTCGCCACACTCACCCCCGTCGAAGCCCGACTCGAGCTCTTCGACACCGACTTCACCATCGCCCCCGGCATCGACGCCCTCCACCTGCCCGGCCACACCCCCGGCACCACCGCCTACGTCCTGTCCTCCGGCGCACGCCGCGCCCTGCTGCTCGGCGACATCGCCCACTCCGTCGTCCAGTTCAGCGAACGCGACTGGCAGGTGATCTGGGACATCGACCCGCAGGCCGCCTCCGCGGCGCGCAACCGCATCGCCGACGAAGCCGCCGACACCGACGACCTCCTCGTCGCCGCCCACTTCCCCGGCATGCGCTTCGGCCGCATCCTCGCCGCCGACGGCCACCGCCGCTTCGTCGCCGTCTGACACACCACCCGCCCCGCGCGCCGCCGCCGCGCCTCGCCCGCCCCGCCCCGAGACGCGCGCCGGTCGCGGCCGGGCGGGCACCGGCCCCGTAAGGTGCCCGCATGTCGGTTGTGATCGCGGGCGGCCACGGCAGGGTCGCACTCCTGACGACCCGTCTCCTCACCACCCGGGGCCTACCGGTGACCGGGATCATCCGGCGCCCCGAACAAGCCGCCACCGTACGCGCCGCCGGCGCCCAACCCGCCGTCACCGACCTGGCCCACGCCACCCCCCACCACCTCGCACACCTGCTCACCGGCGCCCAGGCGGTGCTCTTCGCCGCCGGCGCCGGCCGCGGCAACGCCCCCGGACAGGCCGACCCCGTCGACCACGACGCCGCCCTCACCCTCGCCGACGCCACCCAACTCGCCGGAGTACGACGCTTCGTCATGCTCTCCGCCATGGGCGCCGACCCCGCCATCCACTACCCGCCCGACCCCCTCGTCGAGACCTTCCTCCAGGCCAAGGGCAGAGCCGACCAGGACCTGCTCTCCCGCCCCGCCCTCGACTGCACCGTGCTGCGCCCCGCCTGGTTCCGCGACGGGCCCGGCACCGGCCGGGTCCACCTCGCCGAACACACCGGCCCCGGCGAGATCGACCGGGCCGACGTCGCGGCCGTCCTCGCCGACCTGCTCACCACACCCGCCACGCACCCGCGCGTCCTGGAACTCGTCTCCGGCACCGTCCCCGTCCACGAGGCCGTCGCACGCACCGCCCTGCGCCTCGTCGCCGACCACTGAGCCACCCGACCGCCGAGCCCGCCGGTCCGCGATCGACGGCGCCGGTGTCGGGCACGCGCGGCGGCGTGACGCGAGCGCTCGGGCCCACCGGTCGCATCACACCCCGGGGCCGGGGCCGGTCCGCCCGCCGGCCCGGGCGCTACCCGCGCCGGTCGCTGCGCTGCGCCGCCCAGGCCAGCGCCAGTCCCACCGCGCCGAGTGCGGCGGCGATCCCCAGCGGTGCGGTGTACCCGGCCCCGGCGGACAGGGCCGCGCCCGCCAGCAGGGGGCCGCCCGCGTTGCCGATGTTGAAGGCGGAGATGTTCGCGGCCGAGGCGAGGTTGTCCGCGCCGCTCGCCCGCGCCAGCACCCGGGCCTGCAACGGCGGGATGACCGCCCCGCCGGCCAGGCCGAACAGCAGGAAGACGGCGGCCACGGCGGCCCGGCTGTGCACGGCGGCGAGCAGCAGCAGCGGAACGGCCGTCACCCCGGCCAGCGCCGCGTACAGCGCGGCCGCCGGCGCCCGGTCGGCAAGTCGGCCCGCCAGCGGGGTGCCGACCACCATGCCCACGCCGACCAGCATCAGCACCACCGGCACCGCGCCGGACCCGAAGCCCGTGACCTCGGTCAGCAGCGGCGAGACGTAGGTGAGGACGGTCAGGAAGGGCGCCCAGCCGAAGGCCGTCGCGGCCAGGGCGAGCCACACCCCCGCACGCCGGAACACCCGCAGCTCGGCCCGCAGTCCGGCCCGCGGGGCCGCCGGCCCGTGCGGCAGCAGGACGGCCAGAGCGACCAGCAGCACCACGCCCAGCGCGGTCACCGCCCAGAACGTGGCCCGCCAGCCCAGCGCCTGCCCGAGCGCGGTACCGCCGGGCACCCCGAGCACGTTGGCGAGGCCGAGCCCCGTGAACACGGCGGCGATCGCGCCGGCCCTGCGCCGCGCGGGCACCAGCGAGGTCGCCACCGCGGAGGCGATCCCCACGTACGCCCCGCCGGCCAGCGCGGACAGCACCCGCCCCGCCAGCAGCGCGCCGAAGCCCGGCGCGAGCGCGGTGACCAGGCCGGCCGCGATGAACAGGCCGACCAGGTAGAGCAGCATCCGCCGGCGGGCGACGCGGACCCCGAGCGCGGTCAGCAGGGGAGCCCCCACGACCATGCCCACCGCGTACCCGGACACCAGCACCCCCGCCGTCGGCAGGGACACCCCCGTGTCCTCGGCGATCCGCGGCAGCAGCCCGGCGACCACCACCTCGGCGGAGCCCACCGCGAACGCGCCGAGGGCGAGCGCGAACAGGGCGGCCCCGGCCGGAAGTTCAGGCGCACGGGCGTTGGTGGGGGAGGGGCAGGGGGCGCGGCGCGCCGAGAGATCGCTGGTCATGGCACCAGCCTGGCCGCCGCCGCCCCGCTGATCAGCCCCCGAACGCGCAACGACCGGTAAGCCCGGCTTACCGGTCCCGGCCCGCCGCCCCCACCGCCACCGTCGTCGTCGGGGGCTCCGCCCACTCCCGGTTCCACCCCCGGGCCCGCTCCACCGCGACCGCCGCGAACGCCCGCACCCGCGCACTGTCCCCGCCCGCCCGCCACACCAGCCCGTACTCGAGCGGCTCGGCGTCCACGAACGGCACGAACACCACCCCCGGCGGCGCCGAGTGCGCCGCCACGTCCGCCCCCACCGGCGAGATGCCCTGCCCCGCCCCGACCATCGCCAGGGTCTCCGCCAGCGTCGCCGCCGACCGTCCGCGCTCCACCACCCGCCCCCCGGGCGTCACGGACGGCGCCAACCGCTCCTGCCAGTACCCGGGGACGTGCCCCGTGCAGGCGAACACCCGGTCCCGCGCCAGGTCCTCCACCCCGACCGACTCCCGCCTGGCCAGCACGTGGTTGGCCGGCACCGCCAGCATCCGCGGCACCCGCAGCACCACCGGGCCCCGTACGAGGTCCTCCTCCTCCACCGGGAACTGGGTGACCAGCACCTGCGCCCCGCCGCCGCGCAGCGGCTCGAACATGGACGCCACCTGCGTCTCGTGGATGCGCACGTCGATGCCCGGGTGCCGGCGGGCGAAGGCGCCGATCACCTCCATCACGAACTCCCCGGCCGCACCGCCGAGGTAGCCGACCGTGAGCACTCCCTCGACGCCCCGGGCGGCGGCCCGCGCCCGCTCCAGCCCGTCCCCGATCCGCCGGTACGCCGGGCCGACGTCCTCCAGCAGCCGCCGCCCCAGCTCCGTCAGCCGCACCCGCCGACTGGTCCGCTCGAACAGCGGCGCGCCCACCCGGCGCTCCAGCCGCTGGATCGTCTGGCTCACCCGCGCCCTGGAGACCCCCAGCCGCTCGGCCGTCCGCCCGAAGTGCAACTCCTCGGCCAGGACCACGAAACCCTCGATCTCCAGTCGCTCCCACACCCGCCCGATGCTACGCCCGGCCCCCGGCCGTCCCCCTGGGCCGTACCGGCCGGGGGCCCGGGCCGGGTCAGGGCCGGGGGCAGAACTCGGCCTCCAGCTCGGAGGTGAACACCGCGATCGGCCAACTGCCGTTGGTCCAGTCGCCGTTGATGTTGGTGGTGAGCAGGTGGCCGCCGTCGCGGGTGCCGAAGGTGTAGGTCCAGGAGCCGTTGATGGCGCCGCCCATGCCCCAGAGGGTCGGTCCGCAGTCCAGGGTGACGGAGCCGACGCCGAGGCCGTACGCGGCGTTCGGGATCCACGCGCCGGGCGGCGTGGGGACCGTCGTGAACAACTCCCGCTGCTGGGCGGGCGGCAGCAGCCGTCCGCCCAGCAGCGCGGCGAAGAAGGTGTCGAGGTCGCGGGCGGTGGAGACCATGTCGCCGGCGGCGTAGCCCCAGGAGGGGCTGAGCTCGGTCACGTCGTGGACGGGGGCGGTGGGGGAGGGGTCGCCCAGGCGGGAGTAGGCGCGTGCGTGCGGGCCGCGCAGGGCGGTGTCGTCGGGCCCGGGGGTGTAGGTGCCGCTCAGGCCGAGCGGGGTGATGACGCGCTGGTCGACCTGTTCGGCCAGGCTGGTCCCGGTGGCCCGTTCGACGATCAGCCCGGCGAGGACGTAGCCGGTGTCGGAGTACGTCCAGCCGGTGCCGGGGGCGAAGTCCGGGCGGTTGGCGGTGCCGGTGCGGACGAGCTGTTCGGGCGTGTAGTCGTCGAAGCGGTGGAGCAGGAAGCCGGTGCCCTCGTTCTCGGCGCGGACCTTCGCGTCCATCGCGTAGTTGTAGACCCCGCTCGTCATGCCGAGCAGCTGCCGGACGGTGATCCGGTCCGGCTCGTAGCCGGGCCCGTCGACGAGGCCGGGCAGCCACCGCTCCACGCTGTCGTCCAGGTCCAGCCGGCCCTCGGCGGCGAGTTGGAGGACGACGGTGGCGACGAAGGTCTTGGTGGTGCTGCCGATGCGGAACCGCTCCTGGGCGTGGCGGGGGCGCCCGGTGGTCAGGTCGGCGACGCCCGCGGTGCCGAACCAGGCGAGGTGCCCGTCGCGCACCTCGGCGACGATGCCGGGCACGCCGCCCTCGGTCACGGCGCGCTCCAGGACCCGCTGGACGCCGGGGTGCCCGTTCCGGGCGTCCGGGGTCGCGGGCGCCGGCGCGGCGGTGGCGGTGCCGCCCGCGATCAGGGCGGCGGTCAGGGCGGTGGCGGTCAGCGCGGTGGCGCGCCTGGTGATTCCCATGCTGGTGTTCCCCCTCGGCGTGGTGTTCGTGGCCTGGGAAGAAACTAGGATCCGCTTCACGGTCGGGTCAACGTCAACTCCATTGCCGTGCACGGTCTGTGCAGGTGGGAGCGGGGACATCCTTGCAATGGTCGTGCCGACGAATGCAACAGCTGCCTGCGTTCCATTGCAACAGTCGCCGGGGTCGGCCGATACTGGGCCGACCGAGTCCGACGAGTCCGAGCGAGGAGGGGCGGGGACGGATGCCCGGAGCCAGACTGACCCAGCAGGAGCGCCACCGGATCGCCACCGGGCTGGCCGAGGGGTGGGGGTACGGCGAGATCGCCCGGCAGCTCGGGCGGCCGACGTCGACCGTCACCCGGGAGATCGCCCGCAACGGCGGCCCGTCCGGCTACCGCGCCGACCGGGCGCAGCGGGCCACCGTCCAGCGCTCCCGGCGCGGGCGGGCGGCGGCCGGCCGGGAGGCGGTGCCGGAGCCGGCGGTGCCCGGGCGCGACACGGAGGAGGTCCGCCAATTCGGTGACCGGCTGGCCGAGTTCCTGGCGCTCGGCGGCATGCCCCGGATGACGGCGCGGGTGCTGGTCTGCCTCCAGCTCACCGAGGACGGCGCCCTGACGGCGGGTGAGCTGGTGCGGCGCCTGCGGGTCAGCCCGGCGTCCGTCTCGAAGGCGGTCGGCTACCTGGAGGTCCAGGCCCTGGTCCGCCGGGAGCGCGACGGGCGCAACCGCCGCGAGCGGTACGTCATCGACGACGACGTCTGGCACCGCGCGCTGCTGGCCAGTGCCGAGCGCAACGCGGTGCTCGCCGGGATCACCCGCCACGGCGCCGAACTGCTCGGCCCGGCCACCGCGGCCGGGGCCCGGATGGACGGCGCGGCCACGCTGCTGGACCGGATCGGCCAGGACATCGTCCGCGGCATCCGGCAGTGGCACGAGGAGAGCCGACGCGGCCGGGAGAACGCCGGGGCGGGCGCCGCCTCCCCGCCGTGAGCGGCCTCCCGGCCCCGGCCGGGAGCGGCCGGGTGGTGCGGGTCATCCGGCCGCGGGTGCGGGGCCCGTCGGGTGGGCGTGGTCGAGGAAGGCGCGGACCTGGTGGGCGAAGGCGTCGGGGGCGTCCGCGTAGAGCCAGTGCCCGCTGTGCGGGATCTCCGCCAGGCGGGTGTTCGGGCGTTCGCGGGCCATCCGGCGTGCGGTGGCGGGGGTGAGGAGGAAGCTGTCGGCGGCCCGCAGGAGCAGGGCGGGCTGGGCGGAGGCGTTCCAGACGGCCGTGAAGTCGCCGGTGAGGGCGGCCTGGGAGGCCGTCATGTCGGCGGTGTCGAAGAGGAAGCCCCAGCCGTCGGGGAACTCGGCGGCGCTGTCCATGAAGTAGCCGGCCGGGACGCCGCGTTCCTCCAGCGCCCGGGCCAGGGCGCGGCGGGTCGGGGCCCGGCGGGGCCAGCCGGACACGTCCAGGACGGGGCTGGTCTCGGGCTCCCGGTTGAGCGTCGTCATGTCGGCGACCACGAGCGCCGCCACGAGGTCGGGGCGCCGGCGGGCGAGGTGGAAGGCGACCGCGCCGCCCATCGAGTGCCCCAGCACGGCGGCCGGTGCCGGGCCGAGCGCCTCCAGGAACGCCGCCGCGTCGGCCGCGTAGGCGTCCGGGGTGAACTCGCCCCCGTTGTCGGACAGTCCGTGCCCGCGCTGGTCGAGGGCGAGGACCCGGTAGCGGCCGGCGAGCGCGGCGGCCAGCGGCGCGAAGATCCGGCCCCGCCCGAAGTGCCCGTGCAGGGCGAGCACGGCCGGCCCGGGGCCGCCGAAGTCCAGGTAGGCGAACCGGCGCCCGCCGAGCCGGACGAACGACTCGGCGGGCCGGTCCGCGGGTCCGTCCGTCATCCCGTACGCCCCCTCTCGCGAAGTGCCGTGTGCGGCAGGGGGAAACCTATCCCGGGCGGCGCGGACGGCGGCGGGCCCGCTCCGGGGGGCCGGTCGGGGGGCGGGGCGGTCAGGTGTAGAGGGCGGCGGCGCGGCGGGTCGCCTCGGCCAGGCGGGAGCGCAGTTCGGGCGGGTGGAGGACCTCGGCCTCCGGGCCCAGGCGCAGCAGTTCGAGGTAGCCGATGTCCCAGCTCTCGACCGGCAGGGTCGCGGTGACCCAGCCGTCGGCGTCCGCCGGGCCCGCGGTGGCGAGGGCGTCGGCGGCGGCGGTCGGCTCCAGCAAGGCGGCGAGGTTCTCGACGGCGAACGGGCTCAGCCGCACCACCGCCCGCTCGCGCAGCATGGCGCGGGTGAACTCCCGGGCCGCCGCGGCCCAGTAGTCGGCGAGGTCGAACTCCGGGTCCCGCTCGAACCGTTCGTCGCCGGCCTCGGCGCTCTCGAAGCGGTCGACGCGGTACGAGCCGACCCGGCCGGAGGTGCCGCGCGCCGCGACGTACCAGTGCCCGGCCTTCAGGACCAGGCCGTACGGTTCCAGCCGCCGCTCCCGGGTGCCGGAGCGCGCCGCGTAGCGGGCGTGCAGGACGCGGTCCTCCCACACGGCGCGCGACACCTCGGCGAGCAGCGCGGGGGTCGGGGCGTCGCGGAACCAGGCCGGCGCGTCGAGGTGGAAGCGCCGGGCGGCGGCCGCGGGGGCGTCGCCCAGGGCGGCGGCGACCTTCAGCCGGGCGGCGAGGGCCTGCCCCGCCAGGCCCATGTCGCGCAGCGGGCCCGGCAGCCCGGCCAGGTGCAGGACCTCGGCCTCGGCGCGTTCGAGGCCGGTGAGGCGGGTGCGGTAGCCGTCGACGAGCCGGTAGCCGCCGCCGCGGCCGCGCTCCGCGTACACCGGCACCCCGGCCTCCACCAGCGCGGCGACGTCGCGCTGCACGGTGCGCTCGGAGACCTCCAGCTCGGCCGAGAGCTCCGTGGCGGTCATCGTCCGCCGGCTCTGCAGGAGCAGCAGCAGCGCGATGGCCCGGCTCGCCCGCACGTCGCCCCTTCCGTCGCCTGCCTGGTGTTGCCTGGTGGGCCCGCCCGCGTGTGCGGTGGCCCGGCACCATTGTCGCCGGGCCCGGTGCGGGCGGGCGCGGTGCGGGCGGGGTCAGGCCTCGTCGGCGGCCGCGTCGAGCTTGGCGGGGTCGGGGGCGAACGCGGTCATCCACTGCGGGTGCAGCCGGTAGTAGACGACGTCGTTGTCCCAGTCGAAGGCGTCGGGGCCGTAGAAGTCCTGGAAGTACGCGAGCAGTTCCGGCCAGTCGGCGGCCGGCTCGCCGCCGTGCGGGTTGAGGACCTCCGCGGTGCCGTGGGTGAACACGCCCAGGTCCTCCCCGCGCAGGTGCGCGGCGCTGACGGCGGGCCGGGCGGCGAGGTGCCGGGCCTTGGCGGCGCCGCGCGCGGTGCCGAAGTGCCACATGCCGTGCAGGAAGTGCCCGTCCACGCCGCTGATCCGCGGCTCGCCCTTCGCCGTCACCGTGGACAGCGCGAGCGTGCACATGCCGGTGAGCACACCGGTGAGCTGGTCGGCGGTGAGCGAGCGCTCGCTGTTGATGATCGACCGCAGGTGCGCGGTGGAGCGGGTGAGCGAGGCGTCGAGGAGGGCCTGGAGCCGGTGGAGCTCGTCGGGTGTTTCGCGCATGGGGGGTCCTTGTCTGTCCGTCGTCCCGGCCCGTGCCACCACGACACCGACCGGCGCCCCCTACTGTCCCCGCGAAACCCGACACCTTCTGTCGTGATTTCCCGCGGTGTCCTGCGGTGTCCTGCGGTTTTCCACGCGCCCGGCCGGCGGTGGGGGAGTGGGAAGTCGGCCGGGCCGGCGTTCCACTCCCCGGGGCTCCGCGGTGGCAGCCGTCAGCCGTCGGCCGCCTGCCGTGCGGCGGTCAGGGCCAGAGGCACTGCGACTGCGGGTCGAAGCAGGTGAGGCCCAGCGAGGACGCCACCTTCGCGATGTGGACGCTGGCCTCCTCCACCATGCTCCAGCGGATCGGGAAGTAGATCAGCGGGCCGCTCGCCTCCCCGATCAGCGGGCCGGTCGACCACGGCGAGGTGTCGTCCTCGTCCTCGGCGAGGTCGGGCCACCGCTCCAGCAGCGCGGCCACGAAGGCCGCGATCCGCTCGGTCGGCGGAAGGTTCTCCCCGTCCGTGCCGAGGTACCGCTCGTACAGGTCGTCGAAGCACCGGCCCGCCGCGGCGTCGTCCGCGGGGCGCTCGCCCTCCCAGACCGCAAGGTCGTAACTCATGGGCGCAGCCTGCCACCCGGCACCGACAACCGCCCCGGAGCCCGTACGCGCAGGCCCGGCCTGCCAGGGGCCGCCGCCGTGGGGGAGTGGGAAGTCGGCGGGGCCGACTTTCCACTCCCGGCGGCTCCCCGGGGCGGCTGCTCCGTGTGGCCGTCAGCCGGCCGGCTGCGCCCGCTCCAGGGCTTCCCGCAGCCGCCTGACCTCGGCGACCAGTCGTGGCACGTCCTGGCGGGCGGCGGCGATGAAGTCGAGGTCCGCGTCCGTCGCGGGGTCCGGTCCCGTCCGGGTGCGGCCGTCGGTGGTCCGGGTCAGGTGGAACTCGTCGTCCCGCGGCGCGTCGGGGCGCAGTTGGACGAAGCTCGCGCCGCCGATCCCCTGGCGGGTCTCCAGCCGGGCGACCCACGGCCCCGGTGTCGCGGCGCCGGCGCGCAGCTCGATCGCGGACAGCTCTTCCTCGGACAACGGCTCGTCGGACGGCATGCCCGGATCCTGCCCCGGTCCTCCGGGCCTGTCCAGGGCCACCCGGGCTGCCTTGAGCGGGGTGGCCCCGTCGGCTCAGGCCCGCCGGTTCGCCGGCCGGGCCTCGACCCACTGCGGTATCCGCGCCGGTGCCAGGAACTTCTCGTTGAGCACCAGCATCCACGCCAGCGCGATCATGCAGACGATCGGGATCGCGAGCAGCAGCACGATGAAGACGATCGGGTGCGCGTGGCTGAACGCGTCGCTGTTGATCCCGAAGAGCGTCACGGGACCGGCGATGACGAGGGGCGCCACCAGCCAGCAGAACAGGTAGGTGCGGATCACCTCGCTCATGCGCAGTTCGGCCCGGCCCAGGAACACGTACTGCGTGGTGCTCGTCGAGGAGCCGTGCCGCCCGGAGACGTCGACCGTCTCGCCCTCCTTGACGTAGTAGCGTCCCAGCGGCCGGATCGGCAGCATCAGCATGGTGAACCAGTGGGTGGCGAAGCAGGCCCCCTGGGCGTCCGGCCGCGTCTTGCCCAGCATCGTCCGCCCGAACCCGTTGACCGTGCCCAAGCGCGGTGCCGTGCGCATCGGCATGACCCTGTCCGACATCTGCCCCCCATCCCGGCGACAACCGTTGTGATCCGATCAGCATGCCAGCGCCGTACGACACCCTCCCGGCGGGGTCGCAACACCTCCATCGGATCTCCCCGGTGACGGACGATCACCTCCCGCCGGCCGGTGGAGCGGGAAGTCGGCGGGGCCGACTTCC
The DNA here is from genome assembly GCF_053597855.1 of Kitasatospora sp. NPDC001225. NCBI lineage: Bacteria > Bacillati > Actinomycetota > Actinomycetes > Kitasatosporales > Streptomycetaceae > Kitasatospora > Kitasatospora sp. NPDC001225. The sequence goes on along the minus strand of NZ_JBSFJC010000101.1, from coordinate 4,795 downwards.
CGCGCGCGGGCGGCCCGCCGAAAAGGGCGGGCCAGGGGGCGCGCAGCCAGTAGACGGGGCGCGCGGCCCGTGGATGGGGCGCGCGGGCGGAGGGGGCTCCGCGCTCTCGACGGATAGCTCTTACTGAGAGCTAAAATGAGGGTATGACCGCGACAGGGCCCGAAACGCTCGACGTCGCGCTGGCGGACGAGTTCTCCACCCTCCTCGTCGGCATCCAGCGCCTGGTCCGCCGCCGCCTGCGGCAGGCGACGGACGAACCCCGCCTGCGCGGCGCCCAGGTCGAACTGCTGCGCCTGGTGATGGACAGCCCCGGACTGCGCGTCTCCGAGGCCGCCGAGGAGCTGTGCCTGGCCGGCAACTCCGTGTCCACCCTCGTCAACCAGCTCGTCGCCCGGAACCTGCTGCGCCGCGAGAGCGACCCCGCCGACCGGCGCGCCGCCCTCCTGCACGCCACCCCGGAGGCCGTCGAACGCATCGAGGCCTGGCGCCGGCGCCGCCGCGCGCTGATGGGCGACATCGTCGCCGGCCTGCCGCCGCGCGAGCGCGAGGCCCTGGCCGCCGCTCTGCCCGCCCTGCGGCAGGTCGCCGAGGGCCTGCGCACCCCGCCGGGGGAGGAGGAACGATGACCACCGAGGACCCCCGGGACACCGGGAACGCCGAGGACACCCGGGGCACCGGGAACGCCGGGGACACCCGGGAGGCCGCGGACGCGGTGGCCTGCCGGGGCCTGGAGTACACCTTCCGCCACGGCCGCGGGAAGGCCACCCGGGCCGTCGACCGGATCGACCTCACCGTCCGCACCGGCGAGGTGTTCGGCCTGCTCGGCCCCAACGGCGCCGGCAAGACCACCACCATCCGCGCGATCACCACCCTGCTGCCCGTCGGCGCCGGCATGGTCCGCGTCTTCGGCCACGACGCCACCCGCCACCCCATGCAGGTGCGCCGCCTGCTCGGCTACGTCCCCCAGCAGCTGTCCGCCGACGCCGGGCTGACCGGACGCGAGAACGTCGCCCTGTTCGCCCGCGTCTTCGACGTCCCGCGCCGCGAACGCGCCGCCCGCGTCGACCAGGCGCTGGCCGCCGTCGACCTCACCGAGGCCGCCGAACGCATGGCCGCCACCTACTCCGGCGGCATGGTGCGCCGCCTCGAACTCGCCCAGGCCCTGGTCAGCGCCCCGCGCCTGCTCGTCCTGGACGAACCCACCATCGGCCTGGACCCGATCGCCCGCACCGGCGTGTGGGAACGCGTCGACGCCGTACGCGCCGCCACCGGCATGACCGTCCTGGTCACCACCCACTACATGGACGAGGCCGACCGCCACTGCGACCGCATCGCCCTCATGGACCGCGGCCGCGTCCGCGCGCTCGGCACACCCGCCGAACTCAAGGACCAGGTACGGCGCACCGACCCGGCCCTGACCGCGCCCAGCCTCGACGACGTCTTCCGCCACTTCGCCGGCCGGCAGCTGGCCGACGCCACCGAAGGAGACTTCAGCGATGTCCGCCGTACCCGCCGCACCGCAGGCCGCGTCGGCTGAACCCCCCGCCCACCGCCCCGCCGCCGGCCCCGACCTCTCCCTGCTGCTGGTGCCCCCGCGCGCCCGCACCGGCTGGCGCCTGGTGCCCGCCCGCATCGGCGCGATGTGCGCCGTCGAACTGCAGAAGCTGCGCCACGACCGCACCGAGCTCTACACCCGGGCCGTCCAGCCGGCCCTGTGGCTGCTGATCTTCGGCGAGACCTTCACCCGCCTCAAGGCCATCCCCACCGGCGGCATCCCGTACCTGGACTACCTCGCGCCCGGCATCATCGCCCAGTCCGCGATGTTCATCGCGATCTTCTACGGCATCATGATCATCTGGGAGCGGGACTCCGGCGTCCTCACCAAACTGCTCGTCACCCCCACCCCGCGCGCCGCCCTCGTCACCGGCAAGGCCTTCGCCGCCGGGGTGAAGGCACTCCTGCAAGCCGTCGTGGTGGTACTGATCGCCGCCGCCCTCGGCGTCGCCATGACCTGGAACCCGCTGCGACTGCTCGGCGTCGTGGCCGTCGTCCTGCTCGGCTCGGCGTTCTTCTCCTGCCTGTCGATGGCCATCGCCGGCATCGTCCTCACCCGCGACCGCCTGATGGGCATCGGCCAGGCCATCACCATGCCGCTGTTCTTCGGCTCCAACGCCCTCTACCCCGTCGACCTGATGCCCGGCTGGCTCCAGGCCGTCAGCAAGGCCAACCCGCTCAGCTACCAGGTCGACGCCCTGCGCGGCCTGCTCATCGGCACCCCCTCCCACCTGCCCCTGGACTTCGCCGTCCTCGCCCTCGCCACCGTGGCCGGCATCGCCGCCGCCTCCGCCCTGCTCAGGCGCCTGGCGCGCTAGCCGACGCCGTCACCACCCTGCGGAAAAACGCGGTGACAGGCGGGGCGCCGCCCCGGGAGACTGCCCCAGACGCACGGGCATACGGACACCCGGACGACCGGAAGGCGGCACCAGTGGCACTGGCGAGGAAGGGCACGCGGCGCATCGCCGTCGACGGCGAGGAGTACCGCTGGCGCGTGACCCGCCAACACTGGTGCTGCGACTACGAGGGCACCACCCTCGGCTACGCCGCCGAGCACGCCGCGCACCCCGGAACGGCACTCGTCGTGGACACCGGCCGCCCCACCCTCCGCACCCCCGGGGCGGTGGCGACGGACCTCGTCCTGCCACGCGAAGTCGCCGCGGGCATCCGCACCGCCCGGGCGAACGGCTGGACACCCGCCACCCCCGGCCCGCCCCTCACCCTGCACCTGTCCGCCGCCTGACCGGGAAGGAACGACACGACCCCATGACCCACGCCTTCCCCCAGACGGTGCTGCACACCCCGCGCCTGACCCTGCGCCCCTTCACCGCCGACGACACCGACGACACCCGCGCCGCCTGCGCCGACGACCTCACCCAGCACTGGCTGCCGCTGCCCCGCCCCTACACCCGCGAGGACGCCCACACCTGGTGCACCCGCACCGCCCACGACCTGCGCACCACCGGCGACGGCATCCACTTCGCCGTCACCGAGCGCACGAACGGGCGCTTGGCCGCCACCGTCGGCCTGAAGAAGACCGACTGGCGCTCCCGCAGCTCCGAAGCCGGCTACTGGGTCGCTCCCTGGGCCCGCGGCCGGGGCATCGCCGCCGAGGCCACCCGCGCCCTGGCGCACTGGCTGCTCACCGCGCAGGCCTTCGAACGCCTGGAGCTCAAGGCCGCCACCGCCAACACCGCCTCCCGCCGCACCGCCCTGAACGCCGGCCTGCGCGAGGAGGGCGTGCTGCGCAACGCCGGCTTCACCCACCACGGCCGCACCGACCTCGTCCTGTACTCGCTGGTTCCCGCCGACCTGGGGTCGTCGCCGACGGCCTGACCCTGGGCCCGGGCCCAGGGTCGGGGCGTCAGGAGGCGGTGCGGCGCACCGGGTGACCGCCGGGGCCGGTGGTGAGCCAGGAGCCGTCGCCGAGCGGCTGCAGGTCGTACGGGTCCGCCGCGTGGGCGTCGAACTCGCCGTGGACGCGGCCGGTGCGGGCGTCGACGCGGTAGTGGCGGAACCAGTCCTCCTCGTCCTCGGTCTCGCCGACGAGGGTGGCCAGGAGGGTGTCCGGGGTGAGGTGGCCGCCGCTCCACTCCAGGAAGACCGTGTCCGGGTCGTGGCCGAAGTCGTCGACGGTGAGGGTGAACACCGTCTCGCCGCCGGGGAAGGCGTGGACGGCGAGGTCCCTCTGGGCGTGGTCGACGGTCAGGAAGCGGTGCCCGTCGGGGGACAGGTCGATGAGGCAGCGGTCGTCCCACGGGTAGCGGAGGAGTTCCAGCCGGCCGCCGGCCAGTGACGCGCGGTAGACGGCGGTGCCGTCCTGCCCCTCGCCCACGTTGAGGAGCATCCCGCCGCTCGCCGGGTGGGCCAGCTGCACGCCGCCGTGCCCGACCGTCTCCAGGTCGGCCCGGGCGAGGACCGCCCCGCTCGCGGCGTCCACGGCGACCCACTGGTCCGGCCGGTCGCGGCCCGCCATGGCGTCGGGCCGGTAGACCCACAACACCCTTCCGTCCGGGGACAGTTCGCAGTCGGGCAGGTGGCCGTGGGCGTTGTCCGCCGCCGGTTCGAAGGGCGTGCGCCAGACCTCCGCGCCGTCGGCCGTCACGCAGACGGCCGCGTGGAGCGTCGTGTAGTAGGCGTGCCGCAGGTCGGCGGCGACGGCGTGGGCGACCACCCCGTCCCCGGGAACCGGCCGGCAGGCCACCGCGGGCGACAGCACGCCCACGGCGCCGGCAGCCGGGGCGTAGGCGCAGACGAGTCCGTCGACGAGCCGGGTGGTGAGCCGGACGGGGTGCGGGGAGGCGGCCATCCCCGGAGGCTACCGAACCCGGGCGGGCGGCCGCCGTCGGCCCCGCCTCCGGCCGCTCCCGGCCGCCTCCGGCCGGTCAGGGGCGCCACTGCTCCCGGCCGCCGGGGCCCTTCCGCCCGGAGGGCGCGGGGGCGGCTCGGCAGCGTGTGCCGCAGGCGGGCAGCGGGGGCCTGGTCGGTGAACGGGCTTGGCGGCGCGCCGGGTTGCGCGCGTCCCCGGCCGGCCGGTCAGGGGTGCGGCTGTTCGCGGTGGTCGGGTGGCCCGCGCCCGTCGTCCCGTCGCGGCCGAACTTCCGTTCGTCCTAGGGGAGTTCGTGCGGGATGGCTGCCGCGCTCGGCGCCGTGGTGCCGTGTTCCACGGGGACGTTGCTTCCTCCCGTGGGGCGCGCGCGGAGCCGGGCGCCGGCGCGCGGCCGCCCGCTCGGCGGGGTGC
>NZ_JBSFJC010000100.1:0-31470 GCF_053597855.1 Kitasatospora sp. NPDC001225 | reverse complement strand
AAGTGGAAGACCACCGCGACCATCGGCCGCACCGATCTGACCACCGGCGCCGGCAAGACCGCCGAGGTCTCCGAGCTGGTGCCGCGTGCCGACCGCGACCTGGTGATGGCCCGTCTGGCCACGCCCGTCGACGGTATAGCCCCGCTGCGGGTCGCCACCGCCGCGCCCGCCACCGGGCAGTCGCTGCGCGTGCCCGGGTACGGGCGCACCAAGGACGAGTGGGCGCCGCTGAAGCTCCACACCGGCGCGTTCACCCTCGACACCGTGAGCGCGACCGGCATCGGCACCACCGGTACCGGCGGTGCGGCGGTCTGCAAGGGCGACACCGGCGCCCCCGTGGTCCGTACGACCAACGGCAAGGCCGAGCTGCTCGCGGTCGCCTCCCGCTCCTGGCAGGGCGGTTGCCTGGGCGTGCCCGCCACCGAGACCCGCACCGGCGCCTTCAGCTCCCGGGTCGACGACATCGCCGGCTGGGTGCAGCAGACCCGCGCCAAGGCCATCGGCTGGAAGACCCAGGCCCTGGTGCGCAGCGACACCAACCTCTACGCCGCGACCCGCCTGTACGACGGTTCGTGGACCCCGTACCAGGACGTCCAGGCCGCGGCCGGGAACATCGGCGGCGTCCGCGCCGTCACCTCGGCCGGCATCGACACCAACACCCACGTCCTGGCCCTGGGCGGCGACGGGCACCTGCACCACGCCATCCGCAGCCTCGACGGCAGCTGGGGCCAGAAGTTCATCGACGTCAACGCCAACGTCGCCGACCTCGGCAACATCACCCAGATCGCCGCCACCCCGGTCGGCGCCGATCTGCACATCGTGGTCGTCGCGAACGGCACCCTGTTCCACACCGCCCGCTACGGCAACGGCCAGTGGAGCGGGTTCAAGGTGGTCACCGACAACACCGGGCCGCTCAACGGCATCACCGCCATCTCCGCCGGCGGAACCGCCTCCGGGGACCTGCACATCGCCGCCGTGTCGGGCGGGAAGGTCTACCACACCCGGCGCAACGTCAGCGGCGCCTGGTCCCTCTGGGGATCGGTCTCCGACGTCGCCGGCGCCACCGGGCCGGTGACCTCCGTCGCCGTCACCCGCCAGAACAACGACCTCGACCTCGCCACCGTCGCGAGCGACGGCCAGTACCACACCCTGCGTTACGCCTCCGGCGACTGGTCGCGGATGAACTCCCTCGTCGACGTCATCGGGAAGGTCACGGGCACCGGCATCAGCGCCGCCACCGTCGACACCGACGCGCAGTTCGCCGTCACCACCAACGACAACAAGGTCATCCTGACCGCCCGCCACCTCGATGGCACCTGGGCCGACCCCGAGTACCTCGACCTCACCTCGATCCCCGGCAACCACACCGGCACCGTGATCACCAGCTCCATCTGATCCACGGCCTGCCGGCGGGCGTCCTGGCGCGGGAGCGGACCACCGTCCCGCACCGGGGCGCCCGCGTGCCGGTGTCCGACGGACCGTCACACCTCGGTCCGCTGAGGGTGGTCGGGCAGTCCGATTTCCGGACAATCCTCCTCGGCCCGTTCACGTGCGGACTTCTTCGAGTACGGTGGCATCCCGGCAGCTCGGCGGCCGAATGCTCCGGCGGCGCCGGCACGCGGGCGGTGCCGTGACCACTTCCGGGCGCCACCCCGCCGTCGGTGTGCGGCAGTTCGCGTCCGGGACCGGCCGTCTCCGCCGGAGTCCGACAGGGCAGCGCCGCCAGGACGTCGTCCCCGGGGCCCGGCGAACCTGCCCAAGGACGGAGCGCGATGACCGACGGACCGGACCTGCCCACGGGTACCCGCCGGGTCCCGTACACCGACCCCGGAACGCCCGACCACCGGAGCCCGCTGCGGTACCTCTGGTGGCTCGTGTCGATGCAGCGCAGGCGGGTGCTGCTCGGCGCGACCTGGGGGAGCCTGTGGATGTGCGCGCTGATGCTGCCGCCGTACCTGATGTCGCGGACGATCGACGACGGGCTGCGCGCGCGGGACACCGGGGCGCTGGTCGGCTGGGTGGCGGTGGTCCTCGCGGTCGGGGCGCTGATCGCGGTCCTCGGCATGCTGCGGCACCGCACGATGACGTTCATCCGGGCCGACGCCGCCTTCCGGACGGTCCAGGCCGTCACCCGCCATGTGAACCGGCTGGGGACGACGCTGCCGCGCCAGGTGTCGGCCGGCGAGCTGACGCACCTCCAGGCCGGTGACACCGGCCGGATCGCCCAGACGCTGACCATCACCGGGCCCGGCGTCGGAGCGGTGCTCGCGTACCTCGCCGCCGCCGTCCTGCTGGTCCGGATCTCCCCCGTCCTGGCCGCGGTGGTCCTGCTCGGCGTCCCGCTGCTGGCCGTGGTCATCGGCCCGCTGATGGGGAGGCTGCACGGCGCCGAGGGCCGCTACCGCGAGGAGCAGGGGGCGCTGACCGCCCTGGCCGGCGACCTGGTGGCCGGGCTCGGGGTGCTGAACGGCATCGGCGGCAAGCCGATGTTCGCCGGGCGCTACCGGCAGCGCTCCCGGGCGCTGGTGCCGCTCGGCTACCGGGTGGCCTCGCTCACCAGCTGGGTGCAGGCGGTGGGCGCCTGCCTGCCCGTCGTCTTCCTGGCCGTGGTGACCTGGCTCGGCGCGCGGATGGCGGCGGCCGGCGACATCACGGTCGGCGAACTGGTCGCCGTCTACGGGTACGTGGCGGCCCTCCTGGCACCCGTCTCGTTCTTCGTCGAGGGCGCCGACGACCTCCCGCGCGGCCTCGTCGCCGCCCGCCGCGTCATCGACATCCTGGCGCTGCGGCCCGAGTCCTCCGGCGAGCGCACCCGCACGGCGCCGCCCGACGGTCCGGCGGAGCTGCACGACCCGGAGTCGGGCCTGGTGCTGCGCCCCGGGCAGGTCACGGCCCTGGTCTCCGCACGGGCCGACGAGGCCCGCGCGGTGGTGGACCGGCTGGCCGGCTACACCCCGTCCGGCGCCACCTGGGGCGGCGTCGAGGTCTCCGCGTGGGAGACGGCCGCGCTGCGCCGGCACGTCCTGGTGTCCGACAACGAGTCCTACGTGTTCGGCGGCACCCTGGGCTCCGCGGTGGCGGTCCACGGCGGGCGCACGGCGGCGGAGATCGGGCGCGCGCTGCACGCGGCGGCGGCCGAGGACCTCGTCGGCCTCCTGCCCGGCGGCCTGGACGCACCGCTCCAGGACCGCGGCCGCAACGTCTCGGGCGGCCAGCTCCAGCGGCTGCGGCTGGCCCGGGCCCTGCTCGCCGACCCCGAGGTGCTGCTGCTCGTCGAGCCCACCTCGGCCCTGGACGCGCTCACCGAGGCCGCCGTCGCCGCCCGGCTCGGCGCCTTCCGCGCCGGCCGCACCACCCTGGTCGTCGGCACCTCCCCGCTGGTCCTCGGCCGGGCCGACCGGGTCTGCCACCTCGTGGACGGCAGGGTCCGGGCCGCGGGCACCCACGGCGAACTGCTCGCCACCGAGCCCGCCTACGCGGCGCTGGTCCTCCGCGGCGACCCCGACGCCCGCCCCGACGCCGAAGCCCGTCCGGACCCCGGCGCCCGCCCCGACGCCGAAGCCCGCCCCGAGGCCGACGCCACCGCAGAGCCCCGGGAAGGAGCGTCCCGATGAGCCACGACCACGACGACCCCCACCGGCTCCCCGTCGCCGACCGGGCGACCGTACGGCGGGCCGTCCGGCGCCTGCTCGTCGACGACGGCCGGGCGATGTGCGGGGTCCTCCTCCTCACCTGCCTCGCCGCCCTGGCCGGGGTCGCCGCGCCGTGGTACCTCGGCCGCATCGTCACCCGGGTCGAGAACGGCGAGCTGACGGTCGGCCAGGTCGACGTGCTGGCGGCGGCGGTGCTCGGCTTCGCCCTCGCCCAGCTGCTGCTGACCCGCTTCGCGCGCTACTTCTCGCACCGGTTCGGGGAGCGCGCCCTGGCCCGGCTGCGGGAGGAGGTCGTCGACCGGACGCTGGCGCTGCCCGGCCGGTACGCGGAGCGGGTGGGCACCGGCGACCTGGTGACCCGCTCCTCCCTCGACGTGGGTACGGTGGCCGCCACCCTGCGCAACGCGGCCCCGGACGTCTTCATCGCCGCGGTCCAGGTGCTGTTCGTCCTCGGCGCCGCGTTCCTGCTCGACCCGCTGATCGGGCTGTGCGCGCTGGTGAGCCTGCCGGTCGTCTGGGCGGTGGGCCGCTGGTACCTGCGCCGGGCCCGGGACGCCTACCTCGCCGAGGGCGCCGCCTACGGCGGTGTCGCCGAGGCGCTCAACGCGACCGCCCACGGCGCCCGCACCGTCGAGGCGTTCGGGCTCGGCCCCCGCCAGGACCTCGCCGTGGACCGGGCGATCGACACCGCCTACCGGGCCGGCGTGCGCACCCTGTTCCTGCGCACCGTGCTGTTCCCCGTCACCGAGTTCGCCCACGCGCTGCCCACGGCGCTCGTCCTGCTGGTCGGCGGCCTCGGCTACCTCGACGGCGCGGTGGGCCTGGGCACGGTGGTGGCCGGCAGCCTGTACATGTGGCAGCTGGTCGACCCGCTCGACCGCGCCCTCAACTGGATGGAGCAACTGCAGCGCAGCGGCGCCTCGTTCGCCCGCATCAAGGGCGTCGGCCTGGTGTCGGAGGATCCGCCGGTGCTCGACCGGCGGCCGTCCGACGACCGGATCGAGGTCCGCGGCGTCCGGTACGCCTACCCGGGCTCGCCGGACGTGCTCAAGGGCATCGACCTGGTGGTCCGCCCGGGCGAGCGGCTCGCGGTCGTCGGCCCGTCCGGCGCCGGGAAGTCCACCCTCGGCCGGCTGCTGTCCGGGGTCGACGCCCCGGACGCGGGACACGTCCGGGTCGGCGGCGTGCCGGTCGCCGACCTGGCGGCGGCGGGCGGCCTGGGCGACCGCATCGTCCTCATCACCCAGCAGCACCACGTGTTCATGGGCACCCTCCGGGACAACATGACCATGGCGGCCCCGGACGCCGGTGACGAGGAGATCCTCGCCGCGCTCGCCCTGGTCGAGGCCGGCTGGGTGCACGACCTGCCGGGCCGGCTGGACTGCGCGCTCGGGGCCGGCGGCGTCGAACTCGACGCGGCGCAGGCCCAGCAGCTCACCCTCGCCCGGGTCCACCTGGCCGACCCCCACACCCTGATCCTCGACGAGGCGACCTCCCTGCTGGACCCGACCACGGCGCGGCAGGCCGAGCGGGCGATGGCCGCCGTGCGCTCGGACCGGACGGTCGTCTCCATCGCCCACCGGCTGCAGACCGCCCACGACGCGGACCGCGTCGCCGTCATGGAGTCCGGCCGCATCGTCGAGCTGGGCACCCATGACGAACTGGTCGCCGCCGGCGGGTCCTACGCGGCGCTGTGGCGGTCGTGGAACGGCGAGGGCTGAACTCCCTCCGGCGGTAACAGGAGGACGGTTCACGGGGGTTCCGCCGGACCGGCCCGCGTGGCACCCTGGAGGATCCGGCGGCCGGGCCCGCTGAGCAGCAGCGGGCCCCGCCGCAGGCCCCGCTGAGCAGCCATCAACCGATCGGTTGATGCCGGGCATCCACCGCCGCCCGCCCCAGGTCTGGCCGTCCAGTCGATCCGGCGGACCGGGGCCGACTGCCAGGCTGATGCCATGGCAATCATCGAGGTGGACAGCCTCGTCAAGCGCTACGGCGACAACTCCGTGCTGAACGGGGTCAGCTTCGCCGTCGAGCAGGGCGAGATCTTCGGCATCCTGGGGCCCAACGGGGCCGGCAAGACCACGACCGTCGAGTGCATCGAGGGGCTGCGCACCCCGGACGGCGGCACCATCAGCGTCTGCGGCATCGACCCTCAGCGCGACACCGGCGAGCTGCGGCAGCTGCTCGGCGCGCAGCTGCAGGAGAGCGAGCTGCCCGACAAGCTCAAGGTCGGCGAGGCGCTGGAGCTGTACAGCTCCTTCTACCGCCAGCCGGCCGACTGGCGCGAGCTGGCCGAGATCCTGAACCTCACCGGCAAGCTCGGCACCCAGTTCCGGCGGCTGTCCGGCGGGCAGAAGCAGCGGCTGTCGATCGCGCTCGCGCTGCTCGGCACCCCGAAGGTGGCGGTGCTCGACGAGCTCACCACCGGCCTCGACCCGCAGGCGCGCCGCGACGTGTGGGGCCTGATCGAGCGCATCCGCGACCGGGGCGTGACGATCCTGCTGGTCACGCACTTCATGGAGGAGGCGGAGCGGCTCTGCGACCGGCTCGCCGTGATCGACACCGGGCGGGTCATCGCGATCGACACCCCGGGCGGCCTGGTGTCGCGGGTCGACAAGGGGCAGCGGATCCGGTTCCGGCCGTCCGGGCCGCTGGACGAGACCCGGCTGACCGCACTGGACGAGGTCACCTCCGTCGAGTGGGCCGGCCCGCAGATCGTCGTGACCGGCAGGGGGGACCTGCTGCTCGCGGTGACCACCCTGCTCGCCGGCCAGCGGATCACCGCACTCGACCTGCGGGTCGAGCAGAACTCGCTGGAGGACGCGTTCGTCGCGCTCACCGGCCGCCCCGTCGAATCCTGAGGAGTCCCACCGTGTCCCCCCTGCTCCGGCTCACCGCCACCGAGACCAAGCTGTTCCTCCGCGAGCCGATCGTCGTGTTCTTCGCGCTCGCGTTCGCCCCGATCCTGCTCGTCGTGCTCGGCCTGATCCCCTCGATGCGGGCGAACAGCCCCGAGCTCGGCAACGTGCGGCCGATCACCCTGTACCTGCCGATCGTCGTGTCGATGGGCATCGCCCTGTTCGCGCTCAGCGGCCTGTCCCAACTGTTCGCCTCGTACCGGGAGAAGGGTGTGCTGCGGCGCATGCGGACCACCCCGGTCAAGCCGGGCGTGATGCTCGGCGCGCAGCTGCTGATGGCCACCGTGCTGTCCGTGGTGACGATGCTGGTCATGCTGACCATCGGCAAGCTGGCGTTCGACGTCGACCTGCCCCGCAAGCTCCCCGCCTACCTTCTCAGCTACCTGCTGGTGGCACTGGCGATGTTCGCGGTCGGCCTGCTCGTCGCCGCGCTCGCGCCGACCGGCCGGAGCGCCAGCGCGATGGGTTCGCTGGTCTTCTTCCCGCTGGTGTTCTTCGCCGGCCTGTGGCTGCCGCGCGCCAAGATGAACGATGTCCTGCTGACCATCAGCGACTTGACTCCGCTCGGCGCCGGCGTGCAATCATTGCAGGACACCACCGCCGGGCACTGGCCGCAGCTGATCCACCTCGCCGCCATGCTGGGGTGGACGATCGTGGCCGGCGGACTGGCCGCGCGATACTTCCGCTGGGAGTAGAGGGTTGAGCATCGAGGCCGAGCTGCGCGCCGAGTTCGATCACTGGGAGCGTACGGAGACCGCGGCCTTCAAGGCGCTCCCGTACGTCCTCCTGGCGATCAGCACCGTGATCACGCTGCTGCAGCTGGTCTGGCGGGTGCCGATGCACTTCACGCTGGTGCTCGGGCTCTCCGCCGCCGCCGCGCTCTGGATGCTCTGCTTCCGCACGCTGCGCCCGGAACGGCGGCAGAACCGCCGGCTGATGGGCGTGTACTACACCGGGCTGATGCTGCTGGCCGCCGCCCTGGTGGGCGTCGCGCCCTGGTACGGGCTCTTCACCTTCGTCGGCTACCCCCAGGCCTTCAAGTACCTGCGGGGTCGCCGGCGGTACGTCGGCGCCGCCGTCACCGCGATGATCTCGGCGGCGGCGTTCATGGGGGGCGTGGCCGGCATCAACGACGCCCACATGTGGTGGGCGTGGCTGGCCGTCGGCCTGATCTCCGCGGTGCTGGCCGGGGCGCTGTTCTACTTCGTCGAGATGGCCGACCACCGCAACGACAAGCAGAAGCAGGCCCTCGTCGAACTGCACGAGGCCAACGCCAAGCTGGAGGCCGCGCTGGCGGAGAACGCCGCCCTCCACGCCCGGCTGATGGTCCAGGCCCGCGAGGCGGGCGTCCTGGACGAACGCCAGCGGATGGCGCGGGAGATCCACGACACCCTGGCCCAGGGGCTGGCCGGCATACTGACCCAGCTCCAGGCCGCCGAGCAGACCCTGGACGAGCCCCCGACGCTGCGCCAGCACCTGGCGAACGCGACGAACCTGGCCCGCGAGAGCCTCGTCGAGGCCCGCCGGACGGTCCACGCGGTGGAGCCGGCGGTGCTCGCCGAGGCCCGGCTCCCGGACGCGATCGGCGACGTGGCCCGGCGCTGGTCGGAGATCAACCACATCGACGCGGTGCTGACCACCACCGGCGACGCCCGGCCGATGCACACCGAGGTCGAGGTGACGCTGCTGCGCACCGCGCAGGAGGCGCTGGCCAACGTGGCCAAGCACGCGCGGGCCGGCCGGGTCGGCCTGACCCTGTCGTACATGGAGGACCTGGTCACCCTCGACGTGCGGGACGACGGCGTGGGCTTCGATCCGAGCGCCAAGCGGGTCAACGGGTCCGCCAGCGGCGGGTTCGGGCTCCTCGGCATGCGCCAGCGGGTGCAGCGCCTCGCCGGGCGGCTGGCCATCGAGTCGGAACCGGGGGGCGGGACGGCGATCTCGGCGGCCGTCCCCGCCATCCCCGCGGGAGGTGCGGAATGATCACCCTGCTGATCGTCGACGATCATCCGGTGGTGCGGGACGGCCTGCGGGGCATGTTCCGGGCCGATCCCCGCTTCGAGGTGCTCGGCGAGGCCGGTGACGGCGCGGAGGCCATCGCCGCCGCGGAGGAGCTGCGGCCCGACGTGGTCCTGATGGACCTGCGGATGCCGAGGACCGACGGGGTCACCGCCATCAAGGAGCTGACCAAGCGCGGTGTGCCCTCGCGGGTGCTGGTGCTCACCACGTACGACACGGACAGCGACGTGGTGCCCGCCATCGAGGCCGGCGCCACCGGCTACCTGCTGAAGGACGCGCCGCGGGAGGAGCTGTTCCGCGCGGTGGAGGCGGCCGCGCAGGGGCAGGCGGTGCTCTCCCCCTCGATCGCGACCCGGCTCATGGGCCAGGTCCGACGGCCGGCGCCCGCGCCGCTGTCGGCGCGCGAGCTGGAGATCCTCGAACTGGTCGCCCAGGGGACGACGAACCGCGAGGCCGCGCGGAAGCTCTTCATCAGCGAGGCGACGGTCAAGACCCACCTCCTGCACATGTACGCCAAGCTCGGGGTCAGCGACCGGGCGGCGGCGGTGGCCGCCGGGTTCTCGCACGGCTACCTGACGCCCTGACCTGCGCCCCTGCCGGAGTGCTCCGCGGGTGCCGCCCGGACGGTTCGACCCGTCCGGGCGGCACCCGCGGCCGTGTCACCGTCCGCCGGAGGACGCGCGCGGGGCGTCGACGGCCTCGGCCAGGTGGCCGTCCAGCAGGCCGATGACCCGCGGCATCTCCTCGGTGAGGAAGAAGTGCCCGCCAGGGAAGACCTGGAGGTCGAACCCGCCGGTGGTGTGGGCCCGCCAGTCCTCCGCCTCGGCGACCGAGGTCTTGGGGTCGCGGTCGCCCGTCAGGGAGGTGATCGGGCAGCTGACGACGGCGTCCGCGCCGGCCCGGTAGGTCTCGATGGCGCGGTAGTCGGCGCGCAGCGCCGGCATCGCGGCCGCCATCAGGTCCGGGTCGTCGAGGACGACGGACGAGGACCCGTCCAGGCGGCGGATCTCGTCGGTGATCGCGTCGTCGCCGAGCAGGTGCACCCCCTCGGTCGGGCCCAGCCCGATCGCCGGGCCGCGCCGGCCGGAGACGACCAGGCGGGCGGCGGGCCGGCCGGCGGCCTCGCAGCGGCGGGCCACCTCGAAGGCGACGACGGCGCCCATGCTGTGGCCGAACAGCACCAGGGGCAGCTCGGGCTGCCGGGCCAGCACCTCGTGGATCCGGTCGGCCAGGACGTTCAGGTCGGCGATCGGCTCCTCCCGGCGGCGGTCCTGACGGCCCGGGTACTGGACGGCCAGGACCTCGACGCGGTCGGCGGCGGCCAGCGCGTACGGCACCGGGCGGTAGAACGGGGCGGTGCCCCCCGCGTGCGGGAAGCACACCAGGCGGGCGGCGGGCGCCTCCGTCCTCCGGTAGCAGCGCAGCCAGAGGTCGTCGTCGGCGGTGGGGTCGGGTCGGGCGGACATGGTTCTCCGTTCAGTGATCACGGTCGGGGCCGAGCTCGGCCTCGATGAGGGCGAGGAGTTCGTCGTCGGTGGTGTCGGACAGCGCGTCCGCGCCGGTCCCCCGGCCGGGCCCGGCAGCGGACCCGCCGCCGGTCCGGCCGACCAGCGACTCCAGCCGGGCCAACGCCCGTTCCCGGACCGCCGGGTCCTCGGCGGCGGCGAGCAGCGCTTCGAGGGCGTCGAGCGCGGCGGGCAGCGGATCGGGGTTCAGGGCGGCGTGCAGGTGGGACGCCAGGACGGCGGGTGACGGGTGGTCGTACACCAGGCCCGGCGGGAGCGCGAGGCCGGTGGCGGACGCGAGGCGGTTGCGCAGCTCGACGGCCAGGACGGAACCGAGGCCCTGGGACTTGAAGGTGCGGGTCGGGTGCACGCCCCCGGCGCCGTCGTGGCCGAGGACGGCAGCGGCGTGGGCGCGGACCAGGTCCAGTACGGCGCGTTGGGTGCCCAGGGCCGCAGGGGCCGTGGTGGCCGGGGCCGGAGCGCCGGCGTCCGGGTCGGGACGTGCCGGGGCCTGCTGCCCGGCGGCCAGCCAGTGGCGGGTGCGCTGGAAGGCGTACGTCGGCAGGTCCACGGTGCGGCCGGCCGCCGGCAGCACCGTGTCCCAGTCGACGGGCACCCCCCGGACGTGGGCCTCGGCCAGCGAGGCCAGCAGGCGGTCCGGGCCGCCGTCCTCGCGCCGCAGGGTGCCGACGGCCGCCTCGGAGGTGATGCCGCCGACCAGCAGCGGGTGCGGGGACACCTCGACGAAGGCGCCGTGGCCGGCGGCGGTGAGCACCCCGACGGCCCGGTCGAACTCGACGGTCTCGCGCAGGCTCGCGTACCAGTACTCCGGGCCCGCCTCCGGGCCGGCCAGCCACTCCCCGGTCAGCGCGGAGACCATCGGGACCAGGGCCGGGCCCGGCTCGATCCCCTTCAGGACGGCGAGCACCTCCTCGCGCAGCTCGTCCACGTGGGCGCTGTGCGAGGCGTAGTCGACGGGGATCAGCCGGGTGCGCACCGCCTCACCGTACGCGTCCGCCAACTCCCGCAGGGCGTCGGGCTCACCGGAGACCACCGTCGCCGAGGGGCCGTTGACGGCCGCGACCGAAAGCCGCTCCCCGAACGGCGCGATCCGCTCCCGGACGGCGTCCACCGCGTCGGCGACGGAGAGCATCCCGCCGCGCCCGGCCAGCGCCGTCAGCGCCCGGCTGCGCAGGGCCACCACCTGGGCGGCGTCGTCGAGGGAGAGGATTCCCGCGACGGCGGCCGCCGCGATCTCGCCCTGGGAGTGGCCCACCACCGCGTCGGGAGAGACACCGGCCGCCTGCCACACGGCGGCCAGCGAGACCATCACCGCCCAGAGCGCCGGCTGCACCACGTCGGCGGCCTCGAAACCGTGAAGGCCCGCCAGCACATCGTCCAACTGCCAGTCCACGTACGGCGCGAGGGCCTCGGCGCACTCCGCCAGCCGCGCCGCGAACACCGGGGACGACGCGGCCAGCTCACGGCCCATCCCCACCCACTGGCCGCCCTGGCCGGGGAAGACGAACACCGTCCGCCCGGGGCCCTCGGGGCCGACCGCGCCGGTGACGACAGCGGCGGAGGGACGGCCGGCCGCGAGATCCGCCAGGGCGTCCAGCGGCCGCGGGCCGAGCAGGACGGCCCGGTGGTCGAGCGCCGCCCGCGTCGTGGCGAGGGACCGGGCGACCTCCCCGGCCGACGCCTCCGGCCGGGCCGCCAGGTGCTCCCGCAGCCGCTCGGCCTGCGCGGCCAGCGCGGCGGGCGACCGGGCGGAGAGCAGCCAGACGGGGTCGGCGCCGTCCACCACGGACGCGGCGGGCGGGGACGCAGTGGTTGCGGCGGGAGCCGGTTCGGCGGGGGCGGCCTCCAGGAGGACATGGGCGTTGGTGCCGCCGATGCCGAAGCCCGACACTCCCGCGCGGGGCGGGTGCGCGGTCTCCGGCCACGGGGTCGGCTCCGTCAGCAGCCGCACCGCGCCGTCCCCCCAGTCGACGGCCGGGGTGGGCTCGGTGATGTGCAGCGACTCGGGGAGCGTGCGGTGCCGCAGGGCGAGGACCGTCTTGATGACACCCGCGACGCCCGCCGCCGCGAGGGTGTGGCCGAGGTTGGACTTCACCGAGCCGACCAGCAGCGGGCGCCCGTGCGCCCGGTCCGCGCCGTAGGCGGCGAGCAGGGCCCCCGCCTCGACGCGGTCGCCCAGCCGGGTGCCGGTGCCGTGCGCCTCGACGGCGTCGATGTCCGCGGGGGCCAGCTCCGCGTCGGCGAGCGCGGCGTGGATGACCGCGCGCTGGGCCTCGCCGTTCGGGGCCGTCAGGCTGTGGCTGGCGCCGTCGGAGTTGACGGCCGAGCCGCGGATCACCGCCAGTACCCGGTGGCCCAGGCGCCGCGCCCGCTCCAGCCGTTCCAGCACGAGCACGCCGGCCCCCTCGGACCAGGCCACGCCGTCCGCGTCCGCGGAGAAGGGCTTGCAGCGGGCGTCCGGGGCCAGACCGCCGAGCGCGCTGAACGCGACGTGGTAGCCGGGCGTCGTCATCACCGTCACCCCGCCGGCCAGAGCGAGTTCGCACTCGCCGCCGCGCAGCCCCTCGACGGCGAGGTGCAGCGCCACCAGCGAGCTGGAGGCCGAGGTGTCGACGGTGAGGACGGGGCCGTTGAGGCCGAGGGTGTGGGCCAGCCGCCCGCTGATGACGCTCGGGGCGGTGCCGGTGAACAGCACGCCGGCGAGGTCGGCGGGCGCCTCGTGCAGCGGGGGCCCGTACGGCCGGGCCTCGGCGCCGAGGAACACCCCGGTGCGGGAGCCCCGCAGGGTGGTCGGGTCGATGCGGGCGTGCTCCAGGGCCTCCCAGCCCACCTCCAGGGCGAGCCGCTGCTGCGGGTCCATGGCGTCGGCCTCGCGCGGGGAGAGGTCGAAGAAGGCGGCGTCGAAGCGGGTCGCGCTGTCGAGGAATCCGCCGCGGTCGGTGGCGCAGCGCCCGTCGCGGCGCAGCGCGTCGAGGTCCCAGCCGCGGTCGGTGGGGAACGGGCCCGCGACGGTGCGGCGGTCGACGAGGGCCTGCCACAGGTCCTCGGGCGAGTCGATGCCGCCGGGGTAGCGGCAGGCCATGCCGATGACGGCCAGGGGCTCGGCGGTCATGCGCCGGCTCCGCCCGTGGAACCCGCGGAACCCGTAGAGGCCACGGGGCCGAGGGCGGGGGCGTCGACGCGCACGGTGGTGGGGGCCGGGCGGCGGTCCGCCACCAGGTGCCGGAACTCGATGCCCGCACGCCCGGAGCCGGCCGCCCCGGCGTCGGCATCGGCATCGGCAGAGCGCAGTTCGGCGAGGCAGTCGCACGCCGCGTCGGTGAAGCCGGCGAACCGGTAGGCGATCTCCATCATCCGGTTGCGGTCGGTGCGGCGGAAGTCGGCGGCCAGGTGGACCCCGGCCGCCGCCGCCTCGCCGATCAGCCAGTCCAGCAGGACGGCGCCCGCGCCGAAGGACACCACCCGGCAGGAGGTGGCCAGCAGCTTCAGGTGCCAGACCCGCTCGTGGTAGCCGACGAGCAGCACGCCGACGGCGCCGTGCGGGCCGAAGCGGTCGGTGAGGGAGACGGTGAGGACCTCGTGCTCCGGATCGGCGATCAGGGCCCGCAGGTCGGCGTCGGAGTAGTAGACGCCGGTGGCGTTCATCTGGCTGGTGCGGAGGGTGAGTTCCTCGACCCGGGAGAGGTCGGCGTCATCGGCCCGCTTGATCTCCATGACCAGGTCCAGCGAGCGGAGGAAGGCCTCGTCGGGGCCGGTGAACTCCTCGCGCTCGGCGGTCCGGCGGAAGCCCGCCTGGTACATGCTGCGGCGGCGGGCGGCGTCGACGGTGACGACGGCCGGGCTGAACTCGGGGAGGCCGGTCAGCTCCGCGGCCAGCGCCGCGTCGAAGCAGCGGACCTCGGGGTGGTGGTGGGCGACCTCGGCGCGCTCGGCCGGCTGGTCGTCGATGAAGGCGACCGTCTTCAGGGCGAAGTTCAGCCCGTCCGCGATCTCCTTGACCGACCGGGACTTGGGGTGCCAGCCGATCCGCGGCAGGACGAAGTACTCGGCGACGCCGAGGGCCTCCAGCTGCTGCCAGGCGTGGTCGTGGTCGTTCTTGCTGGCCACGGCCTGGAGGATGCCCCGGGCGTCGAGTTCGACGATGGTGCGGCGGATCTCCTCGGGCAGCACCACCTCGTGGTCCTCCAGGAGGGTGCCCCGCCACAGGGTGTTGTCCAGGTCCCAGACCAGGCACTTGACGAGGGTGGGTGCGTCGGACACGGGGCGCTCCTTCGATTTCCGTTCGTTGCCGTGTTCGTGGTGCGTGTGGTGCGTTCAGTGCTCGTGGTACGTCGTGCCCGTGCGGGGCGGCGGGCGGTTCAGAGCCGGTCGAGGGCGTGCCGGGCGAGGATCAACTGCGAGATCTCGGTGCTGCCTTCGATCAGTTCCATCGCCTTGGCGTCCCGGTAGGCCCGGGCCACCACGTGGCCGTCGGTGAAGCCCCGCGAGGCGAGCACCTGGACGGCCGTCGCGGCGCCGCGGGTCGCGTGGGTGGCGGCGACCTGCTTGGCCAGCACCGCCGTCACCGCCGCGTCCGGGGCGGTACGGTCCCACTGCTCGGCGGCGTGCCGGCAGACCTGGGTGGCGATCCGCTCCGAGGTGTAGAGCTCGGCGATGTGCCGGGCCACCAGCTGGTGCTCGCCGATCGGGCCGCCGCCCTGCTCGCGGGTGCGGGCGTCCCCGACGGCGGCCGTGAGGCAGGCGCGCAGGATGCCGACGCAGCCCCAGGCCACCGACATCCGGCCGTAGGACAGGCCGACCGTGAACAGCAGCGCGAGCGGCTGGCGCCCGCCGCCGAGCACGGCGTCGGCCGGGATCCGGACGTCGTCGAGCACGATGCGGCAGTGCGTGGCGGCGCGGCAGCCGAGCGGGGCCGCGACGGGCTCGATGCGGACGCCGGGCGCGTCCGTCGGCACCATCGCGGCGGCGCCGTCCGGACCGTCGCCGTAGCGGCCGACGACCATGACGAGGTCGGCGTAGGCGGCCCCGGTGATCCACATCTTCTCGCCGGAGACGATCAGGTCGCCGCTGCCGTCCTCGGCCGGACGGATGCGGGTGGTCATGCCGCTGAGGTCGGAGCCCGCGCCCGGCTCGCTGAAGCCCACGCAGGCGAGCCGGCCGCTCGTCAGCTGCCCGAGGTAGCGCCGGCGCTGCTCGCGGTCGCCGAAGCGGCGGACGACCGCCGCGGCGATCCCCTGGACCGTCATCACGCTGCGCAGCGAGCTGCACAGGGCGCCGACGTGGGCGGTGAGTTCGCCGTTCTCCTGGCCGGTGCGGCCGGGCCCGCCGAAGCGGGCCGGCACCTCGGCGCACAGCACGCCCATCGCGCCGAGCTCGCGCAGCAGCTCGACGGGGATCCGGCCGGCCGCGTCCCAGGCGGCCGGCCCGTCGCCGACCAGGGCGTCGATCGCGGCGGTGTCGAAGCCCGTCCCGCCCGTACCCGTGGCGCCCGCACCGGCCGTACCCGTGGCGCCCGCACCGGCCGTACCCGTGGCCCCGCCGCTCATGCGGCCCCGGTCCCGCGCAGGCGCAGCACCATGGCCGCCATGGCGCGGATGCTGCGGAAGTTGTCCCGGTTCAGCTCGGCGCCGACGATCTCGATGTCGTACTCGTCCTCCAGGAACACCACCAGTTCCATGGCGAACATCGAGGAGATCGCGCCGGTGGCGAAGAGGTCCTGCTCGACCTCGGGTTCGGCGCCGGTGTGTCCGACGAGGAAGGCGCTCAGCGCCTGCTCGACGGCGGTCGTCCCGGCAGCGGCGTTCGCGGTGGTCATGTGTCCGTACCTTTCGTTGTTCGGTGCTGGCCGTTCGGGGCCGGCCGTTTCGGGGAGGGCCGGTGCTCAGCCGTACGTGTAGAAGCCCCGGCCGGACTTGCGGCCGTGGTGCCCGTCGCGGACCTTCCGGAGCATCAGCTCGCAGGGGTCGCACTCGGGGTCGCCGGTGCGCTCGTGCAGGACCCGCAGGGAGTCGACGAGGTTGTCGATGCCGATCAGGTCGGCGGTGCGCAGCGGTCCGGTGGTGTGGCCGAGGCAGCCTTCCAGCAGCCCGTCCACCGTCTCGGCGGAGGCGACGCCCTCCTGGACGAGCATCGCCGCCCGGTTGATCAGCGGGTGCAGCAGCCGGTTGACGACGAAGCCCGGTGCGTCGTTGACCACCAGCGCCGTACGGCCGAGCGCGGTCAGCAGCGAGGTGACGGCGGTCATCGTGGCGTCACCGGTGGCCCGGCCGCGGATCACCTCGACCATGGTGATCAGGTAGGCGGGGTTCATGAAGTGCACGCCGACGAGTTCGTCGCCGCGCGCCACCCAGCCCGCCATCTCGTCGATGGGGATGCACGAGGTGTTGGAGATCAGCAGGGTGCCGGGGGCGACCAGCCCGGAGACCTCGGTCAGCACCTCGCGCTTGACCTCGGCGACCTCCACGACGGCCTCGACGACGGCGGTCGCGTCGGCGATGTCGGCCGGCGCGGTGGTGGTGGCCAGCGTGCCGTGGGCGCGGCCCGCCGGGAGGGCCTCCAGCAGCTGGGCGTGCTTCAGCTTGCGGCGGATCGCCGTCCGGGCCGTGGCCAGGGTCGGCTCGTCGACGTCGACGAGGGTGACGTCGACGCCGTGGCCGAGGGCGAGGGCGGCGATGTTGGTGCCCATGACGCCGCCGCCGATGACGGCGAGGCGGTGCTGTTCGTGACGGTCAGTCATCGTGTCCCTCCCGGGTGGTGGTGAAGTGCTCGTCGAGCCAGGAGTCGACGGCCCGCGCGGTGGTCCCGGCGTGGGCGCCGATCATGGTGAAGTGGTCGCCCGGAACGGTCACCGGGGTGAGGTCGCCGGAGAGGTCCCACGGGAGGCGGACGGCGCCGTCCCCGCCCTCGGGACCGCCCGGCTCGCCGCCGTGGCGGAGCAGCAGGGTCGGCAGGTCCGCGGTGTACGGGACGTGGCCGCGCCAGTCCTGGACGTAGTAGTGGGCGAGCGCGGTCAGCCAGTCGTCCCCGCCGATGCCGCCCGCGTCGACGCCCCCGGGGTTGCCCAGGAGCACGGCGGCCGGCAGGGTGCCGATGATCTCGTCGGGGGCACCGGCCGACTGCGGGGCGAAGCTGTCCAGCAGCACCAGCGCGGCGGGGCCCCGGCCCAGTCCGGCGAGGCGGGCGGCGAGGGCCTGCGCGACCAGCCCGCCGGAGGAGTAGCCGACGAGGACGAACGGGCCGGCCTCCGGGGCGGTCTCCGGGGCGGCGAGCACCGTCCGGACGCACAGGTCGAGCAGCGCGTCCGGGTCGGCGGCCAGCGGCTCCCCCACCGTGTAGCCGGGGATCACCGCGGAGAGGACGTGCCGGGGGCGGCGCAGGCCCTGCACCACCCGGACGAACTCCTGGGCGTCGCCCGCGCCGAACGACGGCAGGCAGACGAGCGTCGGCCCGACCGTGTCCGCGGACCGGCGGGTGAGCGGGACCAGGGGCGGGACGCCCGCCAGCTCGTCCGCACCGGCGAAGCGGGGCCGGAACCGGGCCAGCCCGGCGATCATCCGTACGGCGTCGGCCCCCTGGCCGAGGCTGTTCGCCCGCAGGTACAGGGCGGCCAGCGTCTCGGCGGCCGGTGTCCCGGCGGCTCCGGCCCGCTCCGTGCCGTCCGTGGATTCCGGCGCGGCGGCCAGCGCGAAGCGGGGCGCGGCCCGCTGCGGTCCGCCGTCCTGGCGCACCGGTCCGTCGGCGAGCCGCTCCCGCAGGTACGCGGCCGTCAGGGCGGGGGTCGGGTGGTCGAAGACCAGCGGACCGCTCAGCCGCAGACCGGTGGCCCCGGCGAGCCGCTTGCGCAGCTCCAGCGCGCTCAGCGAGGTGAACCCCTGCTCCAGGAACGTGGCGTCCGGGTCGACGGCCGCCGCGTCCGGGTGGCCGAGCGCGGCGGCGGCGTGCTCCCGGACCAGCTCCAGCAGGACCGCCTCCCGCTCCCGCGCCGACCGCGCCCCGCCGAGCCGGGCGGACAGCCGGGCGGCGGCGGACGACCGCAGCGCACCGGCGCCCTCGTCGCCCGCGAACCCGTCCCCGTCCTCGTCCCCGTCCCCGTCTCCCTGCTCCAGGACCCGGAGGGCGTCGGGAAGCGCGGACAGCAGCGGGCTCGGCCGGTGCAGCGTGTACAGCGGCACGAACCGCGCCCAGTCGACGTCGGCGACGACGAGCAGCGTCTCGTCGTCGTCCAGCGCCTGGGCGAGGCCCTCGATGCCGCGCTCGGGAGCCATCGTCCGCAGCCCGTACGCGCTCAGCTGCTCACCCGCCTCCCCCGCGCCCATGCCGCCGCCGCCCCACAGGCCCCAGGCCACCGAGGTGGCCGCCAGCCCGGCCGCGCGCCGCCGCTCGGCCAGGGCGTCCAGCGCCGCGTTGGCGGCGCCGTACCCGGCCAGCAGCCCGCTGCCCCAGGTGGCGGCGCCGGAGGAGAACAGCACGAAGGCGTCCAGCTCCAGTCCGCGCTCGGCCGACAACTCGTGCAGGTGCAGGGCGCCACCGACCTTCACCTCGGAGACCTCCTGCAGCCCGGCGTCGGTCAGCGCGGCGACCGGCGCCCCGTGGCCGGTGCCCGCCGAGTGCACCACCGCCGACAGCGCGGGGCCGGTGGCGGCGACGCGGTCCAGCAGCGCGCCGACCGCGGGCCGCTCGGCGACGTCACAGGCGACCACCTCGACGGCGCTGCCGAGGGCCGCCAGTCCGGCCGCCAGCTCGGGCACCCCGGGCGCGGCCGGGCCGGAGCGGCCGGCCAGCACCACGCGCGGCGTGCCGCGCTCGGCCAGCAGCCGCGCCGTCCGGCCGCCGATCAGGCCCGTACCGCCGGTGACCAGCGCCGTCCCGGCGGTCCGCCACGGCTCGGCGGAGCCGTCCGTCGGGCGCGGGGCGCGCACCAGGCGGCGCGCGAACGCTCCCGTGCCGCGCAACGCGACCTGGTCCTCGCCCTCCGGCCCCGCGGCGAGCAGCCCGGCCAGGCGGTCCCCGACCGAGGCGTCGAACCCGGCCGACGCGTCCGACCCGGCCGGGAGGTCGACCAGGCCGCCCCACTGCTTGGCCTGCTCCAGACCCGCCGTCTGCCCCCACGCCCACACCTGGGCCTGCGCCAGACCGGGCACCTCGCCCGGCAGCGCCGCCACCGCGCCGCGGGTCAGCACCCACAGCGGCACCACCGACCCCGCGTCGAGCAGTGCCTGCAGCAGCGCGCTGGAGGCCGCCAGACCGGCGGGCACCCGGGGCCGACCGGGCAGCGGCGTCTCGTCCAGCGCCAGCAGGGACACCACACCGGCGAACTCGCCGACGCCGCGCAGGACGTCACCGAGGGTCCCGCGATCGGCGGCGCCGGTCTCCAGCACCCGGACCTCGACGCCGCCGGCCCGCAGCGCGCCGGCCACCTCGGCGGCCGTCCCGGCCCCGGCCGGGCCGGCGACCACGAGCCACGTGCCGGACGGCACCGAGGCCGCCGGTGCCGAGCCCGACAGGGCCGAGCCCGCCGGTGCCGCACCCGACGGCCCGTCGAGGGGCTGCCACTCGACGCGGTACCGCCAGCCGGCCACCGCGTCCCGGGCCACCGGCTCCGGGAACACCGGCCAGTAGCGGCGGTACTGGAAGGCGTAGGTCGGCAGGTCGACGGCGCCGCTCCCGGTCCCGGCGGGCAGCAGGGCGGTCCAGTCCACCGGCAGGCCGCGGACGTACGCCTGGGCCAGCGAGAGCAGGAGGCGCCCGGCGCCGCCGTCGTCGCGGCGCAGGGTGTCGGCCACGACCGGGCCGTACGACTCCAGGCTGTCCGCGATGGCCGGGGCCAGCACCGGGTGCGGGGACACCTCGACGAAGGCGCCGTGGCCGGTTCCGGCGAGGGTGTGCACGGCCCGGTCGAACTCGACGGTCTCGCGCAGGCTGGCGTACCAGTAGTCCGGCACCAGTTCCGGCCCGGAGACCGTGGCGCCGGTGCTGGAGGAGACCATCGGAATCCGCCCCTCGCGGGGGGCGATGCCCTGGAGGGCGGCGAGGATCTCCTCGCGCAGCTCGTCCACATGGGCGCTGTGGGACGCGTAGTCCACCGGAATCATCCGGGCACGCGGCGAATCCCCACAGGAGTCCGCCAGTTCACGCAGCGCATCGGCGTCACCGGAAACCACCGTAGCCGACGGGCCGTTCACGGCCGCGACGGAAAGGCGGGAACCGTACGGGGCGATCCGCGCGCGGACGCCCGCCACCGGCTCGGCGATCGACAGCATCCCGCCACGACCCGCCAGCGCCTTCAGGGTCCGGCTGCGCAGAGCGACCACCTTCGCCGCGTCCTCCAGCGAGAGGATCCCGGCCACGGCCGCCGCCGCGATCTCACCCTGGGAGTGGCCCACCACGGCGTCGGGAACGACACCGGCCGCCTCCCACACCGCCGCGAGCGAGACCATCACCGCCCACAGCGCCGGCTGCACCACATCGGCGGCCTCGAAACCGTGCCGACCGGCCAGCACTTCGTCCAACTGCCAGTCCACATAAGGCGCCAGGGCCTCGGCACACTCGGCCAGCCGCGCCGCGAACACCGGCGAGACCTCCGCCAGCTCGCGACCCATGCCGACCCACTGACTGCCCTGCCCCGGGAAGACGAACACCGTCCGCCCCACCCCGGCCGACGGCACCTCGCCCGTCAGCACCCCGGCCCCGGGCCGGTCCGCGGCCACGGCCTCCAGCTTCGCCGCCAGCTCGGCACGGTCGGTACCCAGCACCACCGCGCGCCGCTTGAACGCCGTCCGCGTGGTGGCGAGCGACCGGGCCACCTCCGGCAGCGGCAGCTCGGGACGCGCCAGGAGGTGGTCCCGCAGCCGCCGTGCCTGGTCCGCCAGGGCCTCCTCGGACCGTCCGGAGACGGTGACCGGGAGCACGGCGGGCTCCGCGACCAGCACCGGCGGCGCGGCGGGCGCCGACACCGCGGCCGGCTCCGGCGTCCCGTCCGGCTCCGGCGCGGCCGGCCCTCCGGCGGGCGCCTCCTCCAGGATCACGTGCGCGTTGGTGCCGCTGATCCCGAACGCCGAGACGCCCGCCCGACGCGGCTGTTCGCCCGCCGGCCACGCCACGCGCTCCTGGAGCAGGCTCACGTGCCCCGCCGACCAGTCGACGTGCGGGGTCGGCTCCGCCACGTGCAGCGTCGCCGGCAGCTCCTCGTGCCGCAGCGCCAGCACCATCTTGATCACACCGGCGATGCCGGCCGCCTGCTGGGCGTGCCCGATGTTCGACTTCACCGACCCCAGCCAGAGCGGCCGTTCGGCCGGATGCCCCTGCCCGTACGTCGCCAGCACCGCCTGCGCCTCGATCGGGTCGCCCAGCGTGGTGCCGGTGCCGTGCGCCTCGACGACGTCCACGTCCCCGGTCGCCAGCCGGGCGTTGGCCAGCGCCGCGCGGATCACGCGTTGCTGAGCGGGGCCGTTGGGCGCGGACAGGCCGTTGGAGGCGCCGTCCTGGTTGACGGCGCTCCCCCGGACCACGGCCAGCACCCGGTGCCCGTTGCGCCGGGCGTCCGACAGCCGCTCCAGCACCACCACACCCGCGCCCTCGGCGAGGCCCATGCCGTCCGCGCCCGCCCCGAAGGCCTTGCAACGGCCGTCCCGGGCAAGGGCGTTCTGCTGCGAGAAGCCCACGAACTCGCCCGGGCTGACGATCACGGTCACCCCGCCGGCCAGCGCCAGCGTGCACTCCCCCGCCCGCAGCGACTGCACGGCGAGGTGCAGCGCGACCAGCGAGGAGGAGCAGGCGGTGTCCACCGACACCGCCGGCCCGGTCAGGCCCAGCGTGTACGACACCCGGCCGGACAGCACGCTCATCGCCGTACCGGTGATCAGGTGCGCCTCCGAGCCCGAGAGGTCGCCGCCGGCGGTCGCGTACCCGGAGGGCGCGGCGCCCGCGAACACGCCGGTGGCCGACTCGCGCAGGCTCGCCGGGTCGATCCCGGCCCGCTCGACCGCCTCCCAGGCCGTCTCCAGCAGCAGCCGCTGCTGCGGGTCCATCGCCAGGGCCTCGCGCGGACTGATCCCGAAGAACCCGCCGTCGAAGTCCGCGGCCCCGGAGACGAACCCGGCCTGGACGGTGCTGCTCGTGCCGTCCGCGCCCGGGGCGGCGTCGAAGAGCGCGCCGAGGTCCCAGCCGCGGTCGGTGGGGAACCCGCCGACCGCGTCCCCGCCCGCCACCAGGAGGTCCCACAGGTCCTCGGGGGTGCGCACACCGCCCGGGTAGCGGCAGGCCATCCCGACGATCGCGATCGGCTCCCGCTCCCGCTCGGTCGCCTCGCGCAGCCGGGCCCGCGTGGTGCGGAGCTTGGCGGTGGTCTGCTTGAGGAAATCGAGCAGTTTCTCTTCGTTCTGCATGGTGCTGTCGCTCACATTCGACCTCGTTCGGGAGGAGTTGGCGCCGACGGTCCCGGCATGGTCAGTCGAAGTCCGGGTCGTCGAGCTCGTCCTCCAGGAGGGCGAACAGCTCGTCGGCGGTGGCCTCCTGGAGAGCGCGCTCGTCGGCCTCGCCCGTCCCGTCCGCCCCGGTCTCGCGGACGGCGCGGAAGCGCTGGGTCAGCGCCTCCAGGCGGGCGACGATCTCCGCGCGGGTCTCGTCGTCCGACGGGGTGAGCCCGGCGGCCAGCCGCTCGAACTCGTCCAGCACGGCCGTGTGGCCGACCAGTTCCCTCCCGGTCAGCTCGGTGATCAGGAAGTCCGCCACCGCCTCCGGGGTCGGGTGGTCGAAGACCAGCGTCGACGGCACCCGCACCCCGCACGCGCTGTTCAGCCGGTTGCGGAGCTCGACGGCGGTCAGCGAGTCGAAGCCCAGCTCGCGGAACGCCCGGCTCGCCATGATCTCGTCCGCCGAGTCGTGGCCGAGGACCGCGGCGGCGTGCGTCCGCACCAGCTCCACCACGGTCCGGCGCCGCTCGGCGGCCGACAGGCCCGCCAGCCGGGCGGCGAACTCGTTGCGCTGGTCGTCCTCCGGACGGCCGGAGGAGGTGTCCTCCTGCGCCTCCGGAATGGTGTCCAGCAGCGGGCGCGGGCGGGCGGCCGTGAAGACCGGCGCGAACTTCTCCCACTCGACGTCCGCCAGGGCGATGAACGTCTCGTCGTCGGCCAGGATCTCGCCGAGCGCCGTCAACGCCCGGTCGGTGTCCAGGAAGTTCATGCCCTGCCGCAGCAGCCGGTGCGGGGTCACCCGGCCGGGCGCCTGGTCCATCGCCGCGTCGACCGCGTTCCAGTCGCGGGTGTTCCAGACACCCCAGGCGATCGACGTCCCGGGCAGGCCCCGGCCGCGACGGTCCTCGGCGAGCCCGTCCAGGAAGGAGTTGCCCGCCGCGTAGGCGCCGTGGTCGTTGCTGCCCCAGGTCGCCGAGATCGAGGAGAACATCACGAACTCGTCGATGCCCAGGTGCGCCGTCGCCTCGTCCAGGTGGACGGCACCGGCCGCCTTCGCGCCCAGTGCCGCCGCCAGGCCTTCGCGGCTGGTGTCCTCGAGTCGGGCCAGGTACGGCGTGTTCGCCGAGTGCAGGACGGTGGACAGGCCCGGGCCGGTGTTCTCGATCCACGCGACCATGGCCGTGACCTGCGCACGCTCCGTCAGGTCGCACGACACGACCTCGACGGCGGTGCCCGCACCCGCGACGGTGGCGGCCAGCGCCGCCACCCCGGGCGCCGACGGGCCCGAACGGGAGGTCAGAACGACCCTCGGCGTGCCGTGCTCAGCAAGCCACGGGCCGACACAGACACCGATCGAGCCCGTACCGCCGGTCAGCAGGACCGTCCCCTTCGGGCTCCAGGCCCCGGCCTTGGGCCGGTGCTCCTCGGCGCGCACCAGGCGGCGCAGGAACACACCCGACGGACGCAGCGCGACCTGGTCCTCCCGGCCGTGCGCGAGCACGCCGGCCAGCCGGGCGGCCGCCTCGACGTCCACCACCGGCGGCAGGTCGACCAGACCGCCCCAGCGGTCCGCGTGCTCCAGGCCCACGGCCCGGCCCAGACCCCAGACCTGGGCCTGGATCGGGCTGGTCGTCACCTCGCCGGCGGCCACCTGCACCGCGCCGCGGGTCAGCACCCAGAGGGGAGCGGCGATCCCGGCCCGGCCCAGCCTCTGCACCAGGTCGAGGGTGTCGGCGCTGCCGCGCGGGACCCACCCGAACTCGGCGTCCGGCGACTCGTCCAGGGCCAGGAGGGACACCACGCCCTGGACATCCGCACCGGCACCGGCAATGGCCGCGTCGAGGCCCGCCAGCGTCGTCCGCACGACCTCGGCGCCACGACCCGCCAGCCCGTCGGCCACCGCACCGGCGTCCGGCGCGTCCCCGACCAGCAGCCAGGGCCCGGACAGGACCGCCGAACCGCTGATCGCGGACGGCTGCCAGGTGATCCGGTAGCGCCAGTCGTCCACCGACAGCTTCGTACGCTCCACCGCCGGGGCCTCGGGCCAGTAGCGGCGCCGCTGGAAGGCGTAGGTCGGCAGCGCGACCGCCGTGCCGCCGCCGAGCACCGACGCCCAGTCGACGGGGGCGCCCTGGACGTACGCCTCGGCGAGCGAGGTCAGCAGGCGCTGCGCGCCGCCCTCCTCGCGCCGCAGCGTGCCCACGACGACCGGGGAGCGCTCCTCCAGGCTGTCACCGATCGCCGGGGTCAGCACCGGGTGCGGCGAGACCTCCAGGAACACACCGTGGCCCGCGTCGCCGAGGATCCGCACGGCGCGGTCGAACTCGACGGTCTCCCGGAGGGACGCGTACCAGTACGCCGGGTCCAGCTCCGGGCCGGACAGCCACTCGCCGGTCAGCGCCGACACCATCGGGATCCGGGCCTCACTCGGCGTGATGCCCTGGAGAACCGAGAGGATCTCCTCGCGCAGCTCGTCCACGTGGGCGCTGTGGGACGCGTAGTCCACCGGGATCATCCGGGCACGCGGGGACTCCCCACAGGAGTCGGCGAGTTCACGCAGCGCGTCCGCGTCACCGGAGACGACCGTCGCCGACGGGCCGTTCACGGCCGCGACGGAAAGGCGGGTGCCGTACGACGCGATCCGCGCGCGGACACCGTCCACCGGCTCCGCGATCGACAGCATCCCGCCACGACCGGCCAGCACCTTCAGGGTCTTGCTCCGCAGAGCGACGACCTTCGCGGCATCGCCGAGGGGGAGAATCCCCGCGACGGCAGCCGCCGCGATCTCGCCCTGCGAGTGACCGACCACAGCGTCCGGAGCGACACCAGCCGCCTCCCACACCGCAGCGAGCGACACCATCACAGCCCACAGCGCCGGCTGCACCACATCAGCGGCCTCAAAGCCGTGCCGGCCCGCCAGGACATCGTCCAACTGCCAGTCCACGTACGGCGCGAGAGCCTCGGCGCACTCCGTCAGCTTGGCCGCGAACACCGGGGACGACTCGGCCAACTCGCGGCCCATGCCGACCCACTGGCTCCCCTGGCCGGGGAAGACGAACACCGTCCGCCCCACCCCGCCAGGAGCCACCGAACCGGTCACCACACCGGACGCCGGCTGCTTCGTCGCCACCGCCGCCAGACGCTCAGCGAGCTCGCTCCGCTCGCCACCGAGCACCACGGCCCGGTGCTCCAGCGCCGCACGCGTCGTCGCGAGCGACCACGCGACGTCGCCGACCGGCAACTCCGGCCGCGCCAGCACGTGTTCACGCAGCCGACCCGCCTGACCCGCGAGCGCCGCAGCGCTCTGGCCGGAGACCGGCCAGGCCGACGCCCCACCCGCGAGCACCGGAAGCACCTCGACTTCCAGCTCCTCGGCTTCGGCGTCGGGCGCCTCCTCCAGGATGAGGTGGACGTTGGTGCCGCTCACACCGAAGGCCGACACACCCGCACGGCGCGGCCGCTCGCCCGCCGGCCACCGCACCGCGTCCTGCAGCAGCCGGACGTTGCCCGTCTCCCAGTCCACGTGGGTCGACGGCTGGTCCGCGTGCAGGGTCTTCGGCAGCATGCCGTTTCGCAGCGCCATCACCATCTTGATCACGCCGGTGACGCCGGCGGCGCACTGGGTGTGGCCGATGTTGGACTTCACCGATCCCAGCCACAACGGCCGGTCCTCGTACCGCTCCTGGCCGTACGTCGCCAGCAGCGCGCCCGCCTCGATCGGGTCGCCGAGCGAGGTGCCGGTGCCGTGGGCCTCGACCGCGTCGACGTCGGAGGGCGACAGCTGCGCGTTGGCCAGTGCCGCGCGGATCACCCGCCGCTGCGAGGGACCGTTCGGCGCGGACAGGCCGTTGGACGCGCCGTCCTGGTTCGCCGCGCTCCCGCGGATCACCGCCAGCACCTGGTGGCCATTGCGCCGGGCGTCCGAGAGACGCTCCAGCAGCACCATGCCCGCACCCTCGCCCCAACCGATCCCGTCGGCCTCCTCCGAGAACGCCTTCGACCGGCCGCTGGAGGCCATGCCGCCCTGGCTGCCGAACTCCATGAACGCGCCGGGCGAGACCATCACCGCGACACCGCCGGCCAGCGCCATCGAGCACTCGCCCGACCGCAGGGCGAGCATCGCCTGGTGCATCGCCACCAGGGAGGACGAGCAGGCCGTGTCCACCGTGATGGCGGGGCCGGTCAGGCCCAGGCAGTACGAGATCCGGCCCGAGGCGACGGCGGACACCGTGCCGATCAGCCGGTAGCCGTCCAGGCTCCGGTCGTCGGCCGGCAGGCTCGCGTCGTAACCGGCGTGGCTCGCACCGACGAAGACGCCGGTCGCCGAGCCGTGCAGCGACTTCGGGTCGATCCCCGCGCGCTCGATCGCCTCCCAGGAGGTCTCCAGCAGCAGCCGCTGCTGCGGGTCCATCGCCAGCGCCTCACGCGGGCTGATCCCGAAGAACCCCGCGTCGAAGTCGGCCACGTCGTAGATGAATCCGCCCTGTCGGCGGTACGCCTGCCGCTGGCCGAAGCCCTCCTCGACGGCTTCCCAGCCTCGGTCGGTCGGGAACTCGCTGATCGTGTCGGTCCCCGCGACGAGCAGGTCCCAGAACTGGTCGGGCCCCGTCACACCGCCCGGGTACCGGCACCCCATGCCGACGATCGCGATCGGCTCGCCGATCGCCGCGGCCACGACCTGGACCGCGCCGTCGGCCTGGGCCGTCTGGCCGCCGGTGCCGACGAGTTCGCCCCGCAGGTAGTCCGCGAGGGCGGTGGCGTTCGGGTGGTCGAAGACCATCGTGGAGGCCAGCTTGACACCGACCTCCTTGGAGAGGCGGTTCCGCAGCTCTACCGCTCCGACGGAGTCGAAGCCCAGCTCCTTGAAGGCCCGCTGCGGCAGCACGTCGTCCGCCGAGTCGTGGCCGAGGACCGCGGCCGCGTGGCCCCGGACCAGGTCGGTCAGGACCTGGCGCTGCTCCGCGACCGGCATCCCGGCCAACCGGCCCGCCCACGCGCCGACTTCCTCGGTGGTGGACTCGACGGCGGCCTCGGCGGCCAGGACCGCGCGGACCTCGGGCAGGTCCGCCAGCAGCCGGCTCGGCCGGTGCAGGGTGTAGGTCGGCACGAACTGCGGCCAGTCGAAGCCGGCCACCACCATCGCACCCTCGCCCGCGTCCAGGACCTGGCCCAGCGCCAGCATGCCCCGACGCCCGTCGATGCCCTCCATACCGAACTCGCGCAACCGGTCGCCACCCGAACCGGCCGCCATGCCGACGCCGGCCCACAGGCCCCACGCGACCGAAGAAGCCACCAGGCCCCGGGAGCGGCGGTCCTCCACCAACGCGTCCAGGTGCGCGTTCGCCGCCGCATAGCCAGCCAGAGCGCCGCTGCCCCAGACACCCGCGCCCGACGAGAACAGCACGAACGCGTCGAGGTCGCGGCCGGCCGTCAACTCGTCCAGCACCGTGGCGCCGCCGACCTTCGCCGACAGCAGTCGCGACAGCTCGGCCACCGACAGCTGCTCCACCGGTGTCCGCCCGCCCGTTCCGGCCGAGTGGACCACCGACGACAGCGCCGGACCCGTCGCGTCGATACGGTCCAGGATCTCCGCCACGGAGGCGCGGTCGGCGATGTCACACGACACCACCTGCACCGCCGTTCCACGAGCCGCGATCGACGCCGCCAGCTCCGCCACACCGGCGGCACCCGGACCCGAACGGGACGTCAGCACGACCCGCGCCGCGCCACGATCCGCCACCCACTGGGCGGTGATCGCACCCACGCCGCTCGTGCCACCCGTCACCAGGACCGAACCGCCCGGCGACCACGCCTCGCGCACGACCGGACGGCCGGCACGCACCAACCGCCGCGCCACCACCCCGCCCGCACGCACCGCGACCTGGTCCTCATCGCCGACCAGGACGGACGCCAGCCGCGCACCCGTACGCGCGTCCACCGTTGTCGGCAGGTCAATCAACCCGCCCCAGCGGCCCGCCAACTCCAGTGCCGCGACGGCACCCAGACCCCACAGCTGCGCCTGGACCGGCCGCACCGCATCACCCGCGACGGCCCGCACCGCACCCTGCGTGACCACCCACAGCGGGGCGGACACACCGAGCCGCCCAAGTTCCTGGATCAGCGCGAGCGTGTCAGCGCCACCACGCGACACCCACGGACCCGCCTCCTCCGGCGACTCGTCCAGCGCCAGCAGCGACACCACACCCCGCAGGTCGGAGCACGCGGCCACCGCAGCGGCGACGCCGTCCGGAGCCGAGCGGACCACGGTTGCCCCGTGGTGCTCCAGCGACTCCGCGACGGCAGCGGCATCCGGGGACTCCCCCACCAGCAGCCACGTCCCGGCCAGGACCCCGTTGGACTCGCTCACCGGCGCCCACGACACCCGGTACCGCCAATCGGCAACCGCCGAGCCGGCTCGCTCACGGCGCCGCCAGTCGGTCAGCGCGCCCAGCGCGGCATCCGCCGGGTCCACCCCGAGCAGATCGGCGAGCGCGGTGACATCACCACTCTCCACCGCGGTCCAGAAACCCGCCTCCGCACCGGTGGCCTCGCCCGCTTCGGAACGGCGACCGTCCAAGGCGGGCCAGTAGTGGCGGTGCTGGAACGCGTAGGTCGGCAGCGCGACGGTCGTACCGCCGGCCGTCACCGCCGCCCAGTCGACGGGGGCGCCCTGGATGTACGCCTCGGCGAGCGAGGTCAACAGGCGCTGCGCGCCGCCCTCGTCGCGTCGCAGGGTACCGACCACGACCGGGGACAGCGTCTCCAGGGCGTCTCCGATCGCCGGGGTCAGCACCGGGTGCGGCGAGACCTCCAGGAACACGCCGTGTCCCGCGTCGCCGAGGATCCGTACGGCGCGGTCGAACTCCACGGTCTCGCGCAGGGAGGCGTACCAGTAGGCCGGGTCCAGCTCGGGGCCCGACAGCCACGCACCGGTCAGCGCCGACACCATCGGGATCCGGGCCGCGGTCGGAGCGATGCCCTGGAGAACCGAGAGGATCTCCTCTCGCAGATCGTCCACGTGGGCACTGTGCGACGCGTAGTCGACCGGGATCATCCGGGCACGCGGCGAATCCCCACAGGAGTCCGCCAGTTCACGCAGCGCGTCCGCGTCACCGGAAACCACCGTCGCCGACGGGCCGTTCACCGCCGCGATGGAAAGGCGGGAACCGTACGGGGCGATCCGCGCCCGGACACCCGCCACCGGCTCGGCGATCGACAGCATCCCGCCACGACCCGCCAGCGCCTTCAGGGTCTTGCTCCGCAGAGCCACGACCTTCGCCGCGTCCTCCAGCGACAGGATCCCGGCCACAGCGGCGGCAGCGATCTCACCCTGCGAGTGACCCACCACCGCATCGGGAGCGACACCAGCCGCCTCCCAGACCGCAGCCAGCGACACCATCACGGCCCACAGCGCCGGCTGCACCACGTCGGCGGCCTCGAAACCGTGCCGGCCCGCCAGAACGTCATCCAACTGCCAGTCCACGTAAGGAGCGAGAGCCGCAGCACACTCGGCCAGCCGCGCCGCGAACACCGGCGAGACCTCCGCCAGCTCACGCCCCATCCCGACCCACTGACTGCCCTGCCCCGGGAAGACGAACACCGTCCGCCCCACACCCGAGGCCGCCACCGACCCGGTCACCACACCCGCCGCCGGCTGCCCCGTGGCCACCGCCGCGAGTCCCGCCGCAAGCTCGCCCCGCTCGCCGCCCAGCACGACCGCACGCTGCTCGAACACCGAGCGCGTCGTGGCCAGCGACCACGCGACGTCGCCCACCGGCAGTTCCGGCCGCGCCAGCACGTACTCGCGCAGCCGACCCGCCTGGCCGGCCAGCGCGGTCGCGCCACGACCGGAGACCGGCCAGGCCACACCCGCCGCCCCGGTGAGTACCGGGTTCTCCTGGCCCGCCGGCTCAACCGCCGCCTCGACGGCCGCCGGGGCCTCCTCCACGATCAGGTGGACGTTGGTGCCGCTGATCCCGAAGGCGGACACACCCGCCCGACGCGGCCGCCCGCCCGCCGGCCACTGCACCGCGTCCTGGAGCAGACGGACGTTGCCCGTCTCCCAGTCGACGTGCGAGGACGGCTCGTCCGCGTGCAGGGTCTTCGGCAGCACGCCGGCCCGCAACGCCAGCACCATCTTGATCACACCGGCCACACCCGCGGCCTGCTGGGCGTGCCCGATGTTGGACTTCACCGACCCCAGCCACAACGGCCGGTCCTCGAACCGCTCCTGGCCGTACGTCGCCAGCAGCGCGCCCGCCTCGATCGGGTCACCCAGCTCCGTGCCCGTCCCGTGCGCCTCGACCACGTCGACATCCGCAGCCGACAGCTGCGCACTCGCCAACGCCGCGCGGATGACCCGCCGTTGGGCCGGGCCGTTGGGGGCGGACAGGCCGTTGGAGGCGCCGTCCTGGTTGACGGCGCTCCCGCGGAGCACGCCGAGCACCTGGTGCCCGTTGCGGCGGGCGTCCGACAGCCGTTCCAGAACGAGCATGCCCGCGCCCTCGCCGATGCCCATGCCGTCGGCGCCCTCGCCGAAGGCCTTGCAGCGGCCGTCGGAGGCGAGCGCCCGCAGGCGCGAGAAGCCGACGAACTCGGCCGGGTCGGCGATCACCGTCACGCCGCCCGCCAGCGCCATCGAGCACTCGCCCGACCGCAGGGCCTGGCCCGCCTGGTGCAGCGCGACCAGGGACGACGAGCACGCCGTGTCGACGGTCACCGCGGGCCCGTTCAGGCCCAGCGTGTACGACACCCGGCCGGAGAGCACGCTCAGCGCGTTTCCGGTGATCAGGTGCGCCTCGGCGCCCGGGACGGTGGCACCCGTCGCGATGTAGCCCGACGACGCCGCGCCGATGAACACGCCGGTCGCGGAGCCGTGCAGCGACTTCGGGTCGATGCCGGCCCGCTCGACGGCCTCCCAGGAGGTCTCCAGCAGCAGCCGCTG
>NZ_JBSFJC010000099.1:0-31539 GCF_053597855.1 Kitasatospora sp. NPDC001225 | reverse complement strand
GGTGCCGGGCGCCCGCGCGTTTCCGGAGCCGGATCCGGAAACGACCGGAAAACCGATTTCGAATGTCGAATGGGCGTTCCCGGAAACGCGATTCCCTGGCGCATTCGAAAAAGCGTGCAATTGACCCCGGCGCCATTTCTGGATGGGATGTGGATCTCCCTCCCGAAGGGCTCCCACCGCCATGCCTGTGCTCACCCGGCTGGTCCTGCCGCACGCCGCCCCCCGGGTGGCCGCCGACCACCCCGCCGCCGACGAGGACGTCGCCTTCGGCCTGCTGCGCGCCCGCTGGCACGGCCGCGGCCTGGAGCTCACCGGCTTCGCCCGCCCGGACGGCCAGGACACCGGCCGGCCCGGCTCCGCCTGGACCTGGCTGACCCTCCGCCACCAGAACCGCTCCCAGCCGCCGCTGCACCTGCGCTCCCGCCCCCGCCGGATGCCCGAGGTCACCGACGACAGCGCCCAGTCCGAGCACAACCACGACTGGTCCGGCTTCACCGCCCTGATAGCCCCCGGCCGGCTGCACCGCGGGGGCCACTGGCTGCTCGGCGACTGGCGGATCGAGGCCACGCTCTTCACCCGCCCCCGCCCCGCCCGGGTGCGCCGCCGGTACGGCGCCCTCGCCCCGTACTGGTGCGGGTCCGGCGAGTACCCGCCGGCCCACTGGGTGGACCGCGACGTCCGGCTCCAGCCGTTCTTCGCCGACGGCCGGCTGCACCTGCGGCTGGAGCGCCCGGCCGTCCTGGTCACCCGGGCCGTCCCCGCCCCCGACGGCCTGGACCTGGACGGGGTCGCCGACACCTGCCCCTCCGGCACCGTGCTGCGGCTGCGCCACCGGGAGAGCGACGCGGTGGTCGAGCGGCCGCTCGCCCGCACCGGCAACACCTTCACCGTCCGGGTGCCGTACCGGCCGTTCACCGCCGACGGGCGGGGCGGCGGCCGGCTGGAGCACTGGGACGCCGAACTGCTGTACCCCGACGGCGCCGCCGTGCAGCCCTGCCTCGACGAGCGCGGCGGCCCGGTGGCCGGCCAGCACCCGCTGCCCGGCGCCCCGGACCGGGTGCTCTACCTCAAGCACCTCGCCGACGGCCGGCTCCAGCTCTGCGTCCAGCCCGCGGCCGGCCTGGTCGACCGGATCGCCGTACGGGACGGCGGCTTCGAGCTGTCCGGCCACTGCCCGGGCCCGGCCTCGGCACTGGAGCTGGTGCTGCGCCACCCCGGCTCCGCGAGCGAGGTCCGCACCCCGGTCGGCACCGGCCCGGACGGCCGCTTCCGGGCCCGGGTGCCCGCCACCCGGACCGGCTCGGACGGCGTCGCGCTGCCGCTGCGCAAGGGCGTCTGGGAGGCCGCGCTGGAGCCGGTCGGCCGCCCCGGGGACGGCCGGCCGCTGCTCGCCGCCCCCGCCGCGCTGACCGCCGTCCCCGCCGCCACCACCGCGGGCGGCAAGCGGATCCTGCTGCAACGCCGGTGGCACGACACCCTGGTGGTGGACTCCACCCCGGTGCTCACCGCCACCGAGCGCAGCGCCTGGACCCAGCACCGGCTGCGCACCGAGCGCTACCCGGCCGCCCGCCGCGCGCCGCTGCGCGAGGCGGTGCTGTACGACGTGTTCGGCGGCCGCGGCTACGCCGACTCCCCGCGCGCGGTGCACGCCGAACTCGCCCGCCGGGACGGCCGGTTGGAGCACCTGTGGGTGGTCGACGACGCCCAGGCCGCGCTGCCGCCCGGAGTCGTCCCGGTGCGGAGCTGGAGCCCGGAGTGGTACCGCGCGCTGGCCACCTGCCGGTACCTGGTCGGCAACACCCACTTCCCCGACTTCCTGGAGCGCCGCCCCGGCCAGGTCGTCGTGCAGACCTGGCACGGCTCCCTGCTGAAGCGGATCGCCCACGACGTCGAGAGCCCCTGGCTGGCCGACCGCGGCTACCTGCGGGCGCTCGACCGGGAGACCCCGCAGTGGAGCCTGCTGCTCTCCCCCAGCCCGTTCGCCACCCCGATCCTCCGGCGCGCCTTCCGCTACGGCGGCGAACTGCTGGAGTCCGGCTACCCGCGCAACGACGTGCTCGCCCGCCCGGACCCGCGGGCCGCCGCGGCCGTCCGCCGCCGGCTCGGCGTCCCCGAGGGCCGGCGGATCGTGCTGTACGCGCCGACCTGGCGCGAGGACCAGCAGCGCGGCGACGGCGACGGGTTCCGGCTCGACCTGCGGCTGGACCTCGGCCACGCGCGGCGCCTGCTCGGCGCGGACCACGTGCTGCTGGTCCGTCCGCACGCGCACGTCCGCGAGCCGCTGCCGGGCGCCGGAGACGGCTTCCTGTACGACTGCGGGGACTACCCCGACCCGCAGGAACTGCTGCTGGTCGCGGACGTGCTGGTGACCGACTACTCGTCGATCATGTTCGACTTCGCCATCACCGGCCGCCCGATGTACTTCTTCACCTACGACCTGGAGCACTACCGCGACACCCTGCGCGGCTTCTCCTTCGACTTCGAGTCGAACGCCCCCGGCCCGCTGGTGCCCACGTCGGCCGAACTCCTCGGCGCGCTGCGCGAACTGGCCGACGGCGACGGCGGACCGCCGCCCGGCTACGCCGAGCGCTACCGGCGCTTCCGGGCCGAGCACTGCGCGCTGGACGACGGCGGCGCGGCCCGCCGGGTGGTCGACCGGATGCTCGAACTCGGCGGCCGGGGACGGCTAGGTCACACCCTCGGACACGCCCTCGGAGACGTCCCGGAGCACACCCCGGTTCACCCGAACGGGTAGCTCCGCCAGGGCCGCCAGACCTCGTCCGCGTCGAAGCGGGAGAGGCCGAAGCCCGGCACCGGGAAGTCCGCCCGGAAGCCGCGCGCCTGCTCGTACGCCTGGTCCAGCACGTCCTCCGGCAGACCGTGGGCGACCGTCACGTGCGGGTGGTACGGGAACGCCAGCTCGCGGGCCAGCGGGCCGGAGCGGACGTCCGCCTCCAGCAGCCGGCACTCCTGCGCGCCCTCCTCGACCCGGACGTACACCACCGGGGAGACCGGGCGGAAGGTCCCGCTGCCGCGCAGCAGCATCCGGAACGGCCGGTGCGCGGCCGCCACCGCCGCCAGGTGCTCCTCGATCTTCGGCAGCTCCCCGGCGGGCACCTCGGTCGGCGGCAGCAGGGTGACGTGCGTGGGTATCGACCGGGCCAGCGGGTCGCCGTGCCCGGCCCGGGCGTCCTGGATCGCCGTGCCGTACGGGTCCGGGACGCTCACGGACACGCCGATGGTGACGACCTCGGGGAGGCCGTCACCACCGGGCAGGCGTGTGAGGGGATTCACCGCTTGGCGGCCGGGAGGAAGCCGATCCGGTCGTACACCGTCTCCAGCGTCACCGACGCCACCTCGCGGGCCTTCTCGGCGCCGATCGCCAGCACCCGGTCCAGCTCGGCCGGGTCGTCCAGGAACAGCCGGGTGCGCTCCTGGAAGGGGGTGACCCACTCGGTGAACAGCTCGGCCAGCTCGGTCTTCAGGGCGCCGTACATCTTGCCCTCGAAGTGCGCGACCAGCTGCTCGACCGACTGGCCGCTGAGCGCGGAGTGGACGCGCAGCAGGTTGGAGACGCCCGGCTTCCCCTCCTCGTCGTAGGACACGACGGTGCCGGTGTCGGTGACGGCGCTCTTGAACTTCTTGGCGCTGGCCTTCGGGTCGTCCAGCAGGCTCACCAGGCCCTTGGGCGAGGAGGCCGACTTGCTCATCTTAACGGCCGGGTCCTGGAGGTCCTGGATCTTCGCCGTCTCCTTGAGGATGTACGGCTTCGGCACCGTGAGGGTCCGGCCGTAGCGGGTGTTGAAGCGCTCGGCGATGTCGCGGGTGATCTCCACGTGCTGGCGCTGGTCCTCGCCGACCGGGACGGCGTCGGCCTGGTAGAGCAGGATGTCCGCGATCTGGAGGATCGGGTAGGTGAACAGGCCGACCGTGGTGCCCTCGGCGCCGTACCGGGAGGACTTGTCCTTGAACTGGGTCATCCGCGAGGCCTCGCCGAAGCCGGTGAGGCAGTTCATCACCCAGGCGAGCTGCGCGTGCTCGGGCACGTGCGACTGGACGAACAGCGTGCAGTGGTCCGGGTCCAGGCCCGCGCCGAGCAGCTGGGCGGCGGAGACCCGGGTGTTCTCGCGCAGCGTCGCCGGGTCCTGGGGCACCGTGATCGCGTGCAGGTCGACGACCATGTAGAAGGCGTCGTTGTCCTTCTGCAGGTCGACCCACTGGCGCACCGCGCCCAGGTAGTTGCCGAGGTGGAACGAGCCGGAAGTGGGCTGGATGCCGGAGAGCACCCGGGGACGGTCCTTGACCGGACCAGTGACCGCTGCGTTGACCATGCGGGCCATTCTTCCAGTTCCACCGACCGCTCAGGAAACCTCCGCCCCCGCGGGCTCGGCCAGTGTGACCGCACTCACCCCCACCCGGGCGATCCGCCGGCCCTCGACCTTGGCCACCGTCAGCAGCACCCCGCCGCCCCCCTCGACGGGCACCCGCACCTGGTCGCCGTCCCGGGGCAGCCGGCCGAGCGCGGCGACCAGGCAGCCGGCCACCGTCTCGTACGGGCCCTCGGGCAGGGTGACGCCGGTCTCCTCGGCGAAGTCGCCGAGGTTGAGCAGACCGTCCAGCTCCATGCCGCCGCCGGCCAGCCGCCGGGTGGGGGCGGCCGCCGGGCTGTCGTACTCGTCCCGGATCTCGCCGATCACCTCCTCGACCAGGTCCTCCAGGGTGACGATCCCGGCGGTGCCGCCGTACTCGTCCACCACGATGGCCAGGTGGTGGCCCTCCCGGCGCATCTCGCCCATCGCCTCCAGCACCCGCTTGGTGCCGGGCAGCAGCTTCACCGGGCGGGCCAGGTCACGGACCTTGACGGCCTGCTCGCCGCGCGCGCCGTACAGGTCGCGGACGTGGACGAAGCCGACCACCGCGTCGGCGCTGCCCTCGACCACCGGGTAGCGCGAGTGCGGCGAGGTGTCGGCCTGGTGCCGGACGGCGGCCAGCGGGCGCTCGGCGTCCAGGAAGGTCACCTCGGTGCGCGGGACCATCACCTCGCGCAGCTGGCGCTCCCCGGCGGAGAACACGTCGGCGATCAACGCCCGTTCGTCGCTTCCGAGTTCGGTGTTGGCGGCGACCAGGCCGCGCAGCTCCTCGGAGCTCATCGAGCCGCGGCCCGCGGTCGGGTCGCCGCCGAGCAGCCGGACCATCAGGTTGGTGGAGTGGCCGAGCAGCCAGATCACCGGCCGCAGCACCACCGACATCACGTCCACCACCGGGGCGGCGACGACCGCGATCGACTCGGCGCGCTGCAGGCCGATCCGCTTGGGGGTCAGCTCGCCCAGCACCAGCGAGGCGTAGCTGATCACCAGGGTGAGGCCGACCAGGGCCACCGCGGCGGCCACCCCCTCGGACAGCCCGGCCCGGACGAACAGCGGGGCGACCTTGCCGGCCAGGGTGTCCGCGCCGAAGGCGGCGGACAGGAAGCCCATGCAGGTCACCCCGACCTGGACGGCGGCCAGGAAGCGGTTGGGGTCGGCGGCCAGGTGCGCGGCCCGGGCGGCGCGGCGGGTGCCGTGCGCCTCCAGCGTCCGGATCTGGCCCTCGCGCAGCGAGATCAGCGAGATCTCGGCGACGTTGAACAACCCGCCCAGCAGGATGAAGACGAGGACGAGCGCGGCGTCCCCGAGTGTTTCGTTCACAGCGGGCCAGTGTAGGACGGCCGGTACCGGCCGGGGCCGGACACGACGGCGGAGCACCGACTCGGACACCGCCGCGGAACCCGGGCCCGCACGACGGCGGAGCCCGGTCCGGACACGGCGGCGGCCCGCCGCTTCCGGGAAGGAAGCGGCGGGCCGCCGGTGGAGCCGTGCGGGGCGGGCTCAGATGAGGCCCAGCTCCTGGACCGCGTCGCGCTCCTCGGTCAGCTCCTTGACCGAGGCGTCGATGCGGGCGCGCGAGAAGTCGGAGATCTCCAGGCCCTGGACGATCTCGAACCTGCCGTCCTTGGTGGTGACCGGGAAGGAGGAGATCAGGCCCTCCGGAACGCCGTAGGAGCCGTCGGAGACGACACCCATGGAGGTCCAGTCGCCCTCGGCGGTGCCGTTGACCCAGGTGTGCACGTGGTCGATGGCGGCGTTGGCGGCCGAGGCGGCCGAGGAGGCGCCACGGGCCTCGATGATGGCGGCGCCGCGCTTGGCGACGGTCGGGATGAAGTCGTTCTCCAGCCAGGCCAGGTCGCTGCCGACGGCCTCGAAGGCCGGCTTGCCGGCGATCTCGGCCTGGAAGACGTCCGGGTACTGGGTCGCGGAGTGGTTGCCCCAGATGGTGACGCGCTTGATGTCCGAGACCAGGGCGCCGGTCTTGGCGGACAGCTGGCCGACGGCGCGGTTGTGGTCCAGGCGGGTCATCGCGGTGAAGCGCTCGGCCGGGACGTCCGGGGCGTTGCGCTGGGCGATCAGGGCGTTGGTGTTGGCCGGGTTGCCGACGACCAGGACCTTGATGTCGTCCGCGGCGTGGTCGTTGATGGCCTTGCCCTGCGGGCCGAAGATGCCGCCGTTGGCCTGCAGCAGGTCGCCGCGCTCCATGCCCGCGGTGCGCGGACGGGCGCCGACCAGCAGCGCGACGTTGGCGCCGTCGAAGGCCTCGTTCGGGTTGTCCGTGATGGTGATGTCGCGCAGCAGCGGGAAGGCGCAGTCGACGAGCTCCATGGCGGTGCCCTCGGCGGCCTTGAGGCCCTGCGGGATCTCCAGGAGGCGCAGGTTCACCGGCACGTCGGCGCCGAGCAGGTGGCCCGAGGCGATGCGGAAGAGCAGCGCGTAGCCGATCTGGCCGGCCGCGCCGGTGATGGTGACGTTGACGGGGGTGCGGGTCATTTCTACCTTCTCCAGCAAATCGCCAGGCGCCCCAGGCACACCGGCACTGGAGCCAGGATGATCTCTCTCGACGTCGAGAGACCGGCGTCAGGTTATCGCAAAGGGAAGCGTACGCCTGGTGTCCCGGCGTG
This sequence comes from Kitasatospora sp. NPDC001225, assembly GCF_053597855.1. Classification (NCBI taxonomy): domain Bacteria; kingdom Bacillati; phylum Actinomycetota; class Actinomycetes; order Kitasatosporales; family Streptomycetaceae; genus Kitasatospora; species Kitasatospora sp. NPDC001225. The sequence goes on along the minus strand of NZ_JBSFJC010000099.1, from coordinate 24,548 downwards.
GCTGATGCGTCACAGAAGAAAGGCGGCCCCCGCCCGGGCCCTGGATTTCCATGGCGTCGGGCGGGGGCCGTCACGGGCCGCGGATCAGTGCCGGGGCCGGCCCATCAGCTGGCCGATGTTGTCGAGCAACGGGATCTGCACCCACGGGTTCGGCTGCGCCACCAGGGTCAGCAGCACGATCGAGAGGCCCAGGAAGCTCAGCACGATCACATCGGTGAAGCGGCTGCGCACCGCCAGCATCCCGACCTCGGGCAGCACCAGCCGCAGCACCGCGCCGAGCAGCACGCCGCCGCCGAGGATCAGCAGCCCGTACTTGAAACCGTCCTTGAAGTCGGCGAACCAGGTGACCGCGAGGCCGGCGCCGACGACCAGCAGGACGAGCGTGATCGGCCACTGCCGGACCGGCAGGGCGTGATCGCGTCCGAGGGCCGCGGCCGAGCCCTCGGGCGGCAGGGTGCCGGTGGTCTTGACCGGCCTGCGGCGGGACCGGGCCGATCGCGGTTCAGTCATGCTCGCCGTCCCTGGGGTGTCAGATGCCGGCGCGGCGCTCGGCCGCCTCGACGATGTTGTTGAGCAGCATCGCGCGGGTCATCGGGCCCACGCCGCCGGGGTTCGGGGAGATCCAGCCGGCCACCTCGGCCACCCCCGGGTGCACGTCGCCGACGATCTTGCCCTCGCTGCGGCTGACGCCCACGTCCAGCACCGCCGCGCCCGGCTTGACGTCCTCCGGCTTGACCAGGTGCGGCACGCCGGCGGCGGCCACGATGATGTCGGCCTTGCGCAGGTGGGCGCCGAGGTCCCGGGTGCCGGTGTGGCACAGGGTGACGGTGGCGTTCTCGCTGCGGCGGGTCAGCAGCAGGCCGATCGAACGGCCGACGGTGATGCCGCGGCCGACCACGACCACCTCGGCGCCGTTGATCTCGACGTCGTGGCGGCGCAGCAGCTCGACGATGCCGAGCGGGGTGCACGGCAGCGGGCCGTCGATGCCCAGGGCGAGCCGGCCGAGCGAGGTCGGGTGCAGGCCGTCGGCGTCCTTGTCCGGGTCCATCAGCTCCAGGACCGGGTTCTGGTCCAGGCCCTTGGGCAGCGGCAGCTGGACGATGTAGCCGGTGCAGGTCGGGTCGGCGTTGAGCTCGCGGACGACGTTCTCCACGTCCTCCTGGGTGGCGGTGGCGGGCAGCTCGCGCTGGATCGAGGCGATGCCGACCTCGGCGCAGTCCTTGTGCTTCCCGTTCACGTACCAGCGGCTGCCCGGGTCGTCGCCGACCAGGACGGTGCCGAGGCCGGGCGTGACGCCCTTCGCCTTGAGGGCCGCCACGCGGGCGGCGAGTTCGGACTTGATCGCGGCGGCGGTGGCCTTGCCATCGAGAATCTGGGCAGTCATGACCCCATTCTCCCGGATCGCCGGGGGTCTCCGTACCGAGGGCGTCCGACCGCTCGGGCCGCGGTTCCGGGGGTGGCCGGGCCGGGGAACGGGCGCCCGGCCGGGCGGGGGAACAGCCGGGGGAACCGGCGGGTGAACGGACGGGTACGAAGGTCCACCGCACATTGCGGTTGCGCCACAGTCTCGGCGCGGCACGCGGAACCGGCTGGACAGGGCGCCGTCGTCCGGATGACGATAAGCGCATTCCCGCCGCGAACCGGCCCGGTGACGGGCCGACGGACCCGCGGTGGGGCGTACCCGGGGGAAAGAGCCAGTGAGCCGACCAGAGCAGAGCCAGCAGTCCGACCGCGGGGGCACCGTCCCGCCCGCACCGCACCCGTCGGCTGCCTCGCGCCCCTGACGCTCACCACGCTGCCGAGCCGCGGCGCCCGTCACCGCCGCCGGGCTGTCACCCCGCTCGGCTAACGTCCCCTTCGGCCGGTGACCCTTGTCACCGGTCGGCACCGGGCCGTCAGCGTCCCGTCCCCGCGTCCCCGTAACTGCCCGGAGGCATCCATGAGTTACCCGCCCGACCCGAACAACCCGTACGGCCAGCCGCAGGCCGCCCCGGGCTACGGCTACCCGCAGCAGGCCCCGCCGCCGCAGGCCGCCCCGGGCTACGGCTACCCGCAGGCCGCCCCGGCCTACGGCTACGCGCCGATGGCCCCGCCGTCCATGCCGGGCCTGGTGACCACCGCCCGCGTGCTGCTGTTCATAGTCGGCGGCGTGCAGACGCTGCTCGCGATCCTCTACATGGTCATCGGGGCGGTCGCCAAGGACGCCACCAACGCCACCCGGGCCGCGAGCGAGGACAACCCGTTCACCGCGCTGGGCGACGCCGCCGCCGGCGTCCTGATCGTCGTCGCCGTGCTGTTCGGCCTGTTCGCCGCGCTCTCCATCACGCTCGGCGCGAAGTTCGGCAAGGGCGGCAACGCCGTCCGGGTCACCACCATCGTGTACGGCTCGCTCGGCGCCCTGATCGGCCTGCTGATCCTGCTGGGCGCCATCACCGGCGGCACCGCGGTCGGCCTGGTCATGGCCCTGCTCTGGCTGGCGATCAGCATCATCTGGATCACCGCCATGTGCGTCCAGGACGGCGTCAACTGGTTCAACCGGCCGCGGTACTGACCGGCCCGCAGGACCACGCCGGAGCGGCCCGGCTCCCTCCTCGGAGGGGGCCGGGCCGCTCTGTCGTTCCGCCACGCCGTCACGCCGGCGGCGGGATCAGTGGAAGAAGTGCCGCGCGCCGGTGAAGTACATGGTCACGCCGGCCTCGGCGGCCGCCGCGACGACCTCCTCGTCACGGATCGAGCCACCGGGCTGGACGATCGCCTTGACGCCGGCCGCGATCAGGATCGCCGGACCGTCCGCGAACGGGAAGAAGGCGTCCGAGGCCGCGTAGGCGCCCTTGGCGCGCTCGCCGGCCCGCTCGACCGCGAGCTTGCAGGAGTCCACCCGGTTGACCTGGCCCATGCCGACGCCGACCGAGGCGCCGTCCTTGGCCAGCAGGATCGCGTTGGACTTGACGGCCCGGCAGGCCCGCCAGGCGAAGGCCAGCTCGGCCAGCTCGGCCGCGGTCAGCGCCTCGCCGGTGGCGAGGGTCCAGTTCGCCGGGTCGTCGCCCTCGGCGTGCACCCGGTCGGCGTCCTGGAGCAGCACGCCGCCGGAGACCGGGCGCACCTCCTGGCGGTTGGCCGGGGCCTCGGGGGCGAGCAGCACCCGCAGGTTCTTCTTGCGGGTGAGCACCTCCAGGGCGCCCTCCTCGTAGCCGGGGGCCACGACGACCTCGGTGAAGATCGGGGCGATCTGCTCGGCCAGCGCCACGGTGACCGGGCGGTTGACGGCGATCACGCCGCCGTACGCGGAGACCGGGTCGCACTCGTGGGCCTTGCGGTGCGCCTCGGCGACGTCGGCGCCGGTCGCGATGCCGCACGGGTTGGCGTGCTTGATGATCGCGACGGCCGGCTCGGCGTGGTCGTAGGCGGCGCGGCGGGCGGCGTCGGTGTCGACGTAGTTGTTGTACGACATCTCCTTGCCGTGCAGCTGCTGCGCGCCGGCCAGGCCGCCGGTGCCGTCGCTGTACAGCGCGGCGCCCTGGTGCGGGTTCTCGCCGTAGCGCAGCACGTTCTGGCGCTCCCAGGTGGCGCCGAGGAACTCGGGGAAGCGCTCGTCGCTGGGCGCGTAGCCGGCCTCGAACCAGGAGGCGACGGCCACGTCGTAGGCGGCGGTGTGGGCGAACGCGGCACCGGCCAGGCGCTTGCGGGTGGCCAGGTCGAAGCCGCCCTCCTGGGCGGCCTTCAGCACGTCGCCGTAGCGGGCCGGGTCGACCACCACGGCCACCGAGGGGTGGTTCTTGGCGGCGGCGCGCACCATGCTCGGGCCGCCGATGTCGATCTGCTCGACGCACTCGTCCGGGGTGGCGCCGGAGGCGACGGTGGCCTTGAACGGGTAGAGGTTCACCACGACCAGGTCGAAGGGCTCGACGCCGAGCTCGGCCAGCTGGGCGCGGTGCGACTCCAGTCGCAGGTCGGCCAGCACGCCGGCGTGCACGCGGGGGTGCAGCGTCTTCACACGCCCGTCCAGGCACTCCGGGAAGCCGGTCAGCTCGGAGACCTCGGTCACCGGGACGCCGGCGGCGGCGATCCGGCCGGCGGTGGAGCCGGTGGAGACGATGGCGACCCCGGCGGCGTGCAGGCCCTGGGCCAGCTCCTCCAGACCGGTCTTGTCGTACACGCTGATCAGCGCGCGACGGATCGGACGAACGTTCTCCGAAACGGGCGTGGTGGTGGAGCTGGCACTCATGCCGGAATCCATACCTTTCGGTCCTCGATGCGGTGACCCTCGCGGGCCAGCCGGCCCACGATGTCGACGAGCAGCTTGCGCTCGACAGTCTTGATGCGCTCGTGCAGCGCTTCGCCGCCATCGGCGTGGTCGGCGTCGACGACCTCGACGACGCCCTGCGCGATGATCGGCCCGGTGTCCACGCCGGAGTCGACCAGGTGGACGGTGCAGCCGGTGACCTTCACCCCGTACGCGAGCGCGTCGGTGACGCCGTGGGCGCCGGGGAAGGCGGGCAGCAGTGCGGGGTGGGTGTTGACGATCCGCCCGGTGAAGGCGGCGATGAACTCGGGGCCGAGGATCTTCATGAAACCGGCCGTGACCACCAGGTCCGGCTGGTACTCGGCGACGGAGGCGGTCAGCGCGCGGTCCCAGGCGGCCCGGTCCGGGTGGTCCTTCACCCGGTGGACGAAGGTCGGCAGGCCCGCCTTCTCCGCCCGCTCCAGACCGGCGATCCCGTCCCGGTCCGCACCGACGGCGAGGATCTCGGCGCCGTACGCCGGATCGGCGGCGGCCTCGATCAGCGCCTGCAGGTTGGTGCCGGAGCCGGAGACCAGCACGACCAGGCGGGCCGGTCCGGGCGTACGGGGCGGGAAGTGCTGGGCGGGGGCGGCGGCCACTGCGCGTTTCTCCGTAGGTCGGGCGCCGTCCGCTGGTACGTCCACCGGCGGTGGGGCCACTACGAACGGCAGGTCGAGCGAGGGGGAACTCCGGGGAAACCCGCCGCGACGCGGGCCCGGGGGAACCTCTGTGGGCTGCTGACCGTCACCACGATAACGGCTGGTCGGACGGCCTCCGCACCCTCCCGGCGGCGCTACGCGCGTAGTTGAGACGGGGATCTCCTCCGGCCCGCCGCACCGGAGTTGCCCCGGCCCGCACCGGCCCGCCGACGGGCAGCGGGCGGCCCAACGGACGGCCGCCGGATCGGCCTGCGGGATCATTGGGGCGCGGAAGACCGCTCCGACCCGAGAACCTCCGAACGAGCCCCGACCGAGAAGGAATGGCTGAACCCATGAGCAGCGGCGACGACACCGGCGAGCGCAACCCCTTCGCGCCGCCGCCGGCGGATACCCCGGACCAGCCGTGGCAGCCGCGCAGCCCCTGGGCCGGCGGGGGCCAGGACGGCTCCGGCGGACCGGCAGGCCCCGGCGGCGAGGACGGCGGACGCCCGCAGCTTCCGCCGCCGTGGGGCCCCGGCGGCGACGGCCGCCCCGGCCAGCGGCCGCCGGCCCCGCAGCCGCCCCGGCTCGACCCCGCGGACCCGGCCCACCGCAAGGCCCGCAACGCCGCGCTGGCCGGACCGTTCGCGCTGGTCTGCCTGTTCACGGGGTTCCACTGGATCGCCCTGCTGGCCGGGGCGCTCGGCATCGTCTGGGGCGTCGGCGCGCTGCGGGCCCGGCGGCCCGCCCCGGCCGCCGGCGCGCTCGCCGGGCCGGGCGGCCCGTACCCCGTCGCCCCCGCGTCGAACCCGCTCACCCCGGCCGCGCTCGCCGGGATCCTGACCGGCGCGATGACCATCGTGGTCGCCACCTCGGTGATCGGCCTCGGGTACCACTACCGCGAGTACGTCACCTGCGTCCAGGACTCGCTGACCTCCGTCGGCGCCCAGAACTGCGACCGGTACGCGCCGCAGTGGTACGTGGACTTCACCGGGAACGCCGAGTAGCCGGGCCTCCGGGACCGGTCGGGTCTCCCGGGCGGCTCATTCGGTCCGGTCCGCGCGGGCGGCCTGATCCGTGCGGACGGCCTGATCCGTGCGGGCGGTCTGATCCTCAGGGCCGGCCGGGTCCCGGTCCTCGGGGCCCGGTTCGTCGGCGGTCCCGACGCCCGGTCCGGAGAGCCGCAGCACCAGGGCGTACGTACCGGCGCGCAGTTCCAGTGCGCCCCGGCGGGCCTGCCGCACGAGCCGGGCGTACACGCCCCCGCCGTCCGCCGGGCCCAGCGTGCGGTACCGGACCAGCAGCGCCCCCGGGACGGCGACCAGCGCGATCCAGCCCGCCGCCGCCGGGCCCGTCCACGGCACCGGCCCCACCCAGGCCAGCCGCTCCCCCGCCAGCGCCCCGCCGGAGAGCCAGCCCAGCACCGCCGCCCCGGCCCCGACCGACAGCGCCGCCGCCAGCGCGGCCACCGCCGTCGCGGCCGGCGGCCAGGGCTCGGGCCGCTCCCCCGACCCGGCGCCCGGCAGCCGCCGGCCCGCCGCCGCCCGGCCCAGCAGCACCGCCGGCACCACCCCGGCCAGCAGCGGCAGCACCGACACCGCGAGCCGCCAGCCACCCGGCCCGTCCGCCGGCAGCAGGGCGAACAGCGGGAACTCCGGCACCGGGCCCAGCGCCGTACCGACCGGCGACACCACCGTCCCCGCGCCCACCGCGAAGCCCGGACCCAGCGCGTACGCCGCGCCCCACAGCACCGCGTTCGGCAGCAGCACCAGCGCGAGCAGCAGCAGCCCCACCACCGCGACGGGCCCGCTCCCCAGCAGCGCCATCCCGCGCCCGCCACCGGCCACCGCGTCCAGCACCGCCGAGCACACCACCAGCAGGCCGCCCGCCGCGACCAGCCCGGCCCCGGCCGCCAGCGCCGCGGCCCGGACCACCGGCGCGCCGTCGACCGGGCGGTACGGGGGCGGGAGGAGGTCCAGCGGGGAGTCGGCCGGCACGTCGAGGGCGGTCACCGAGCGGGCCCCGGCGGCCGTCGCCAGGCCCGCGACCGACGCCACCACCAGGACGTCCAGCAGCACCCGGCTGCGGAACAGCCCGTCGCCCGCGCAGTGCAGCGCCACCCCCACGGCCACCGCGCAGTACCCGGCCCACACCGCCGCCGGGCCGCCCCAGCGCGGGCGCGGCCCGCGCCGCGCCGCCACCCCGGCGGCCGCCCGGTGGAGCCGGACCACGGCCAGGACGCCGAGCAGCAGCGGAGTGACGGTCAGCGGGGCGTCCGTCGGCCCGCGCAGCAGCGGCGCCCCGTGCCCGAGCAGCCAGAGCACCCCCGCCAACCGGGTGACAGCGGCCGCGCCGTCGTCCGCGTACGGCGTCGCGACCCAGAGCCCGAGCACCGGCAGCCCGACCGCCGCCAGGCCGACCAGCGCCGTCCGCACTCCCGCCAACAGGTCGGCCAGCGCGGGGCGTCCGCCCAACACGCCGGGCGGTTCCAGGATCGGACGACCCATCAGCTGCGTCATGGGCCACATGGTGCCAAGGCGACTCGCCATGCTCCGTGAAGCGCCAAACCGCCGCCGTGTCCCAGATTATTGGCTTATGCGCATTTTCAGACCCTGCCCCCAAGCCGCCGGCGCCCCGGCCCGGAGCGTCTGATGACCACGCCACCCACCGCCGACTCCCCCACCCCGGAGCGCCACCGCAAGCCCGACCATGCCGGGACCGACGCGGGCCGCCTGCTGCGGAAACTGACCCCCCGTGAGGCCCAGACCCTGGCCCACCTCGCGGCCGGCCACGACCTCCCCCGCACCGCCGCCGCCCTCGGGGTCACCCCGAACACCGCCCGCAGCTATCTCCAGCGCGCCCTGCGCAAGCTCGGCACCCGCACCGAGGCGGAGGCCTTCGCCCTGCTGGCGGGCGCGCTGCCGCACCCCCCGGACCCCGGCCCGACCGGGCGCCCGGCGAACCCCGCCGGCCTGGACCCGGCCGCTGCCGGCCCCGGAGCGGGGGCAGAGGCGGGGGCAGGCGGGGAGGCGACCGGGAAGCGGCGCCGCACCCGGAGCGGGAAGCCCGCCCCGGCACCCTCCGGCGACACCCTGCGGGCCGCCGCCGACGAGCGCGCGCGGACGGCCCGGCCGACGCGGGGCGTGGACGGCGGCGTGAGCCCCGGGGCTCCGGCCGAGGATCCGCGCCAGGCCTCCACAAGGGGCGCCACCCCCGGGCGCGCGCAGGGGGCGTGCACGCCCGCGCTCCCGACCGGAGGCGCCGCCGCGGACCACGGGCCGACGGCCCCTGCCGACCCCGGCCCACCCGGCGGCGGAGACGGGTCGGCGCCCCCTGCCGATCCCGGTCGGCACGCTGACGCCCCCGGCACCGGACAAGACCGGACGGAGAACTCCCCGTCCACGGACCCCGGCCACGCGCCGACGGCCGCCCCGGACGCGGACGGCCGCGGCGGCGCTCCGTACCGGGCCCCGGCCGCGCAGGATGCCGACGGAGGGCAGTCGGCACCCGACCCCGTGGAGCGCGCGTCCGCCGACCCCGGGCAGGCACCGAAGGAGCACGCCGCCCCCGTTGGGCGCGGCCCCGTCAGCCCCGGCCGGGCGGCGCTGGCCGCCGCCGCGCCCTCGAGCGCGGAGGACGACCTCGACGCGGAGGCCCCGGCGGTCACCTTCGAGGAGCTCTACGAAACCGTCCACACCCGGCTGGTGCAGCAGGTGTTCCTGCTGACCGCCTGCCGGCACCGGGCGGTGCACTGCGTCCGGCGGGCGTTCGGGGAGGCGCGCCGGAGCTGGGGCGCGGTCACCGCTTCGGGGAACCCGGAGGGGTGGGTGCGGGTGCGCGCCTGCGAGCTGGCGCTGTCCCCGTGGCACCGGGGCGGGCCCCGGCGGTCGCACGCCTGGGGGCTGCCGCACCGGCGGATCAGGGTGCGGCCGGCCGACGAGTCGCAGGCGGTGCTGCCGGACCACGACCGGCTGACCGACCGGGACCGGGCGCTGCTGAAGGCGCTGAAGCGGCTGTCCCGTCCCCAGCGCCGGGCGCTGGTGCTGCACGACGGCCTGGGGTTCCCGGCGGCGGCGGTCGCGGTGGAGGTGGAGTCCACCCAGGCGGCGGCCGAGGGGCGGGTGTGGGCGGCGCGGGCGGCGCTGGCGCAGTGGGTGCCGGAGCTGGTCGGGCCGGATCCGGCGGAGCCGGGCTTCGCCGACGGGCTGAGCGGGCTGCTGCACCGGGCGGCGGTACGCGGCTGCCCGGAGCCGCACCGTGCGCCGGTGGCGGTGCTGCGGGCCCGGCACCGGCTCTGGACGGCGAGCCGGACGGGTGCGGCGGCGCTGCTGACGCTCGCGGTGGGCGGGGCGGTGCTGGCGACCCTGGCGGGGGTTCGCCCGGCGGGGCTGTTCCGGCCGTCCGCCCCACCGACGCCCGCGGCCTGTCTGCCCGCCGCTCCGCCCGCCCCCGGGTCGGAGGCAGCGGACTCGGCGGACGCGGCGAACGCGGCGGGGCCGGGTGTGCCGCTGCTGCCCGGCGGGACGCCGAACGGCATCACCAGCATCTGGTGCAGCCCGACGCCCGGACTGGAGGCCGTCCTGGTGGATCCGCGGCCGCAGGCGGCCGCGCGCTGGGAGCTGCCGGCGGCGGCCCGGGGCGCCGCTCCCCCGCCGCAGGGCCCGGTGGCCTGTCCGCTGTGGTCGCCGCTGCCCTGCACCACGGGGCCGAGGGAGCGCTGAGCGACCGGGGGCGCGCCGGAAATGGCGAGCGCCCCCGCCCGGTGAGGGCGGGGGCGCTCGTCACGCGCGGGGCGGGATCAGCCCTGGGCGGCGATGATCTCGCGGGCCAGGCGGGCGGTCTCGGACGGCGTCTTGCCGACCTTGACACCGGCGGCCTCGAGGGCCTCCTTCTTCGCCTGGGCGGTGCCCGAGGAGCCGGAGACGATGGCGCCGGCGTGGCCCATGGTCTTGCCCTCGGGGGCGGTGAAGCCGGCGACGTAGCCGACGACCGGCTTGGTGACGTGCTCGGCGATGAAGGCCGCGGCACGCTCCTCGGCGTCGCCACCGATCTCACCGATCATGACGATGAGCTCGGTCTCCGGGTCCTCCTGGAAGGCCTTGAGCGCGTCGATGTGGGTGGTGCCGATGACCGGGTCGCCACCGATGCCCACGGCCGAGGTGAAGCCGATGTCCCGCAGCTCGTACATGAGCTGGTAGGTCAGGGTGCCGGACTTCGAGACCAGGCCGATCTTGCCGGAGCTGGTGATGTCGGCCGGGATGATGCCGGCGTTCGACTGTCCGGGGCTGATCAGACCCGGGCAGTTCGGGCCGATGATGCGGGTCTTGTTGCCCTTGGCACCGGCGTGCGCCCAGAAGGCGGCGGTGTCGTGCACCGGGACGCCCTCGGTGATGACGATGGCCAGGCCGATCTCGGCGTCGATGGCCTCGATCGCGGCGGCCTTGGTGAAGGCCGGCGGGACGAAGAGGACCGTGACGTCGGCGCCGGTCTTCTCCATGGCCTCGGCGACGGTGCCGAAGACCGGGATCTCGGTGCCGTCGACGTCGACCGTGGTACCGGCCTTGCGCGGGTTGACGCCGCCGACGATCTGGGTGCCGGAGGCGAGCATGCGGCGGGTGTGCTTCATGCCCTCGGCGCCGGTCATGCCCTGGACGATGACCTTGCTGTCCTTGGTAAGGAAGATAGCCATGGTGTTAAGTCCCCTTCCTTACTTGTTGGCCAGCTCGGCGGCGCGGTCAGCGGCGCCGTCCATGGTGTCCACGCGCTGCACCAGCGGGTGGTTGGCGTCGTCGAGGATCTTGCGACCCAGCTCCGCGTTGTTGCCGTCCAGGCGGACGACCAGCGGCTTGGAGACGTTCTCGCCCTTGCTCTCCAGGAGCGCCAGGGCCTGCACGATGCCGTTGGCGACCGCGTCGCACGCGGTGATGCCGCCGAAGACGTTGACGAAGACCGACTTGACGTCGGGGTCGCCCAGGATGATCTCCAGGCCGTTCGCCATCACCTCGGCGGACGCGCCGCCACCGATGTCGAGGAAGTTGGCGGGCTTGACGCCGCCGTGGTTCTCACCGGCGTAGGCGACCACGTCGAGGGTGCTCATGACGAGGCCCGCGCCGTTGCCGATGATGCCGACCTGGCCGTCGAGCTTGACGTAGTTCAGGCCCTTGGCCTTGGCGGCGGCCTCCAGCGGGTTGGCCGCGGCCTTGTCCTCCAGGGCCTCGTGCTCGGGCTGGCGGAACTCGGCGTTCTCGTCCAGGGAGACCTTGCCGTCGAGCGCGATGATCTTGCCGTCACCGGACTTGATCAGCGGGTTGACCTCGACGAGGAGGGCGTCCTCCTTGATGAAGACGGTCCACAGCTTCTGCAGGACCTCGGCGACCTGGTCGGCGACCTCGGCCGGGAACTTCGCCGCGGCGACGATCTCGGCGGCCTTCTCCGGGGTGCAGCCCTCGTTGGCGTCGACCGGGATCTTGGCGAGCGCCTCGGGGTTCTGCTCGGCGACGACCTCGATCTCCACACCGCCCTCGACGCTGGCCATGGCCAGGAAGGTGCGGTTGGTGCGGTCCAGCAGGAACGAGACGTAGTACTCGTCCTTGATGTCCGCGGTCTGGGCCAGCATCACCTTGTGAACGGTGTGGCCCTTGATGTCCATGCCGAGGATCTGCTCGGCCTTGGCGACGGCGTCCGCCGGGTCGGCGGCGAGCTTGACGCCGCCGGCCTTGCCTCGGCCGCCCACCTTCACCTGAGCCTTGACGACGGCGCGGCCGCCGAAGCGCTCCGCGATGGCGGCAGCGTCTGCGGCGGTCTCGATGACATCGCCGTCAAGCACGGGCACACCGTGCTTGGCGAAGAGGTCCCTCGCCTGGTACTCGAACAGGTCCACGTGTTTGTCCTTGTTCGTGGTCGCGGATTGTGTCTCTACGAGCGTGCCACGGCAGGATCTTCGCTGCGGGTCGTCGGGGCGGTGCGGGTACGCAGAGGTACGGCCTTGCGGCCCACACAGCCACGGGCGCTCACGTCAATCAACACGCGCGTCACGTCCGTCTGGCAGGTTATCCCCGCAGGGCCGGGCAGTTCCGCCCGGGGCCTGTCCACCCCGGGTGAGAACCGTCACAAACAGCCCGGCGGGACGGGGTGGACGGCCGGTCCGCCGATCACGCGGATTAGCGCGTCCGGGTGAATTCCTCACGCCCCCTGGTCGGCCCCCCTGATCAGGCCCCGCGGGATCGGGCGCTTCTCGATGGCCGCCGCCATGATCTCCGGGAACGCGTCCGGGGTGCAGGCGAAGGCCGGGGCGCCGAGCGAGGCCAGGGCGGCGGCGTGCGCGTGGTCGTACGCCGGGGCCCCCTCGTCGGAGAGCGCCAGCAGGGCGATGAACTGGACGCCGGCCGCCTTCATCGCGGCGACCCGCTTGAGCATGCCGTCCCGGATGCCGCCCTCGTACAGGTCGCTGATCAGCACCACGACGGTCTCGGAGGGCCGGGTGATCCTCGACTGGCAGTAGGCGAGCGCGCGGTTGATGTCGGTGCCGCCGCCGAGCTGGGTGGCGAACAGGACGTCGACCGGGTCGGTGAGCTGCTCGGTGAGGTCGACCACCGAGGTGTCGAAGACGACCAGGCGGGTGTCCAGGGTGCGCATCGAGGAGAGCACCGCGCCGAAGACCGCCGAGTGGACGACCGAGGGCGCCATCGAGCCGGACTGGTCGACGCAGAGGATGACGTCCTTCTTCACGGCGCGCTGGGCGCGGGCGTAGCCGACCAGCCGCTCGGGGACGACGGTGCCGTGCTCGGGCAGGTAGTTCTTCAGGTTGGCCCGGATCGTGCGGTCCCAGTCGATGTCGCGGTGGCGGGGCCGGTTGACCTTGGCGCTGCGGTCGAGGGCGCCGCCGAGGGTGGCCCGGGTGCGGTCGGCGAGCCGGCGCTCCAGGTCGGCGACCACCTTGCCGACCACCGCCCGGGCCGTCTCCCGGGTGGTCTCGGGCAGCGCGTGCTTGAGCGACAGCAGGGTGCCGACCAGGTGCACGTCCGGCTCGACGGCCTCCAGCATCTCCGGCTCCAGCAGCAGCCGGTCCAGGCCGAGCCGGGAGATCGCGTCCTGCTGCATCAGCTGCACGACGGTGGACGGGAAGTACGTGCGGATGTCGCCCAGCCAGCGGGCCACCTGCGGGGCCGAGCCGCCCAGCCCGGCACTGCGGCGGCCGCCGCGGGCGGCCCGGGCGCCCTCCTCGGGGGCGCCGCGGTAGAGCGCGCCGAGGGCGCCGTCCATCGCGGCGTCGCGGCCGCGCAGGGTGCAGCCGGTGCCGTCGGCCTCACCGCCGAGCACCAGCCGCCAGCGGCGCAGCCGTTCGTCGGTCGTGGGCGCTGCCATCTCGTCCTCCTTCGCCGGGTCGGGCGTCATGGGTCGGGTGTCGTGGGTGTCGGGTGTCTTGGGTGTCGGGTGTCACGGGTGGGGCGCACGGGCCGGGTCCGAGGGTCGTGGGCCGGGGGTCAGGTGTCCCGGCCGGCGGCCTGCCGGGGGATCGTCGGACGGATCCCGAGCAGCAGGGCCACCACGGGGACGGCGGCGTCGGCGCGGGCCCGGTCCAGCTCGCCGGCCTCGGCCCGGACGGCCGGGAGCTCGTCGAGCGGGCCGGCCGCGACCCGGCCGCCGATGGTGGTGCGCACACCCGCCTCCAGGGCGGCGAAGGTGCGGCGCAGCAGCGGCAGGACGTCGGTGAAGACCTCGTCGCCCACCCCGGTCAGCCACTCGTCCAGCAGGGCGAGCAGCCGCGGGTCGTGCAGCAGCAGGGCGCCGCCGCCGGTCAGGAAGCCCTCGACCCAACCGGCCGCGTCCGCCGGGGCGTTGGCGACGGAGAGCACCAGTCGGAGCCGGCGGCCGGCCTCCTCGGAGTCGAGCCGGCCGTCGTCCAGCAGCAGTCGCACGGCCCGGCCGCGCAGCAGCCCGGGGGCTCCGGTGGCCGGTCCGCCGGCCGGCTCGCGGCGGGCCAGCGAGCCCAGGGCGGCGGCCCAGCGGTCGGCCAGGCCGGCCAGGCCGTCGGGCTCCGGCACGGCGTCGGAGACGGTGCCGGCGGTGGCGGCGGCGGTGCCCGGATCGGCGGCCAGCAGGCCGATCGCGCCGTGCACCTCGTCGAGGCGGCCGCGCATCGTCGCCGCGCCCTCGGCGTCCAGGCCGACGCAGGCGGGCGGCAGCCCGACGCAGATCCGCTCGGCCAGGCCCGAGGCCGCCCCGGCCAGCGCGCCGTGGTCGGTGCCGCGCACGTCGCCGTAGCGCAGCGCCCGGACCAGGGCGGGCAGCGCGCCCGCGAGGTGCGCGACGTCGGTGTCCAGGGCCGCGCAGTCGGCGAGCACCCGCATCACGGCGGGCAGGGCGCCGGACAGCCCGGCCAGCAGGCAGGTCTCCACCAGGCCGGTCAGTTCGGCGAGTTCCTCGGCGGCCCGGGCGGTGCCGACGGCCTTGTTGGCCGCCGCCTCCTCGACCGTGGTGCCCCACTGGGCGGCCTCGGCGATCCGGACCGCGAACTCGGGCTGCCAGCACAGCCGCCAGCTCTCCCGGAACGTCCCGGTCGAGTTCACCGAGGAGCGCGCGGGCACGCCCCAGTCCACGCCCAGCAGCCGCAGCCGGTGCAGCAGCCGGGAGCGGGCCGCGTCGGTCTCCTTGCGCAGGTCGAGGTCGACGTCCTTCGGCGCGGCCTCGGGCTTGAGCCGCAGCGAGCGCTGCAAGCGGGTGAGGTCGCGCTGGAGCGGCACCGCCGGTGCGGCGTCCGGGACCTCGCCGAGCGCGTCGCCGACCACCAGGCGGTCCCGGACCAGCTCCAGGGCGACGTCCGAGCCCTCGCAGAGCACCGCGCGCACGGCGTCCAGGGTCTCGGTCAGCCCGGCGAGCGGGCGGCCGCGCAGCACGGCCAGGGTCTCGGCGAGCCGGACCGCCTCGATCACGTGCGCGGAGGAGACCGGGTGGTCCTCGGCGCGCAGCAGGTCGGCGGCCCGGGTGAGCCAGCGCGGCACCGGGTCCCCGTCGGTGGTGAACAGGTGGTGGTACCAGCCGGGCGACTGCACGCCCGCGCCGTAGCCGGTGGCCTGGGAGAGCCGGCGGTGCGTCCACGGCACCCAGGTGATGTCCGTGCGCACCTTCTTCGGCAGCCCGGCGAGCAGCGCCCGGTCGTGGGCGACGGTGGGCATCCGCTCCAGCGCGGGGACGTGGAAGGCGCCGCAGACCACGGCGATCCGCAGGTGCCCGGCGCGCCGGGCGGCGCGGATCTGCTGGCGCATGTACGCCTCGCGCAGCTGGTCCCGGCGGGACTCGCCGAGGCCCTCGGCGCGCAGCGCGCCCATCGCCTCGGCGACGGCGGCGAACGGCGCCAGCGCGTCGGTGCCGGGCGCGCGGTGCTCGACCACGTCCTCCCACCAGCGCTCGGCGTCGTCGTGCCCGGCCGCCTCGGCGAGCAGCGCCAGCGGGTCGGCGACCGGGTCGGCACCGGCCTCCTCGGCGTCGTCCTCCTCGGCGTCGCCGGCCTCACCGTCCTCGGCAGGAACGGCGGGATCGACGGGCTCGGCGGGCGCGAAGCCGTACGCGGCGGGCAGGTCGATGAAGCGGACCGGCAGGTCGTGGTCCACGGCGTGCCGGATCGCCACCCACTCCGGGGAGAACTCGGCGTACGGCCAGAAGGCGGCCTTCGCCGGGTCGTCCACCGCGTGGGCGAGCAGCGCCACCGGCGGGACCAGGTCCTTCTCGGCCGCCAGGTGGACGATCGCGTCGGCCTCCGGCGGGCCCTCGATCAGCACCGCGTCCGGCCGCCACTGCGCCAGCGCGGCGGCCACCGCCCGGGCCGAACCGGGGCCGTGGTGGCGGATGCCCAGCAGGGCGACCTCAGGGCTCGTCATACGGTCACCTCGCGGGCGGCGCGGTAGAAGTCCTTCCAGCCGTCGCGCTCGCGCACCACTCCTTCGACGTACTCGCGCCAGACGGCCCGGTCCGCCACCGGGTCGCGGACGACGGCGCCGAGGATGCCGGCCGTCACGTCCCCGGCCCGCAGCACGCCGTCGCCGAAGTGGGCGGCCAGCGCGAGTCCGTTGGTCACCACCGAGATCGCCTCGGCGGTGGAGAGGGTGCCGCTCGGGGTCTTGACCTTCGTCCGGCCGTCCACCGTGATCCCGGCCCGCAGCTCGCGGAAGACGGTGACCACGCGCCTGATCTCCTCGGCGCCGCCGGGCAGTTCGGGCAGGTCCAGGGAGCGGCCGAGCTGGCCGACCCGCCGGGTGACGATGTCGACCTCCTCGTCCAGCGAGCCCGGCAGCGGCAGCACCACGGTGTTGAAACGGCGGCGCAGCGCGCTGGACAGCTCGTTGACGCCGCGGTCGCGGTCGTTGGCGGTGGCGATCACGTTGAAGCCGCGCACGGCCTGCGTCTCGGCGCCCAACTCCGGTATCGGGAGCGTCTTCTCGGACAGGATGGTGATCAGACTGTCCTGCACGTCGGCCGGGATGCGGGTGAGCTCCTCGACCCGGGCGATCTTCCCGTCGGCCATCGCCCGCATCAGCGGCGAGGGCACCAGGGCGTCCCGGCTGGGCCCGTTGGTGAGCAGCTGCGCGTAGTTCCAGCCGTAGCGGACGGCCTCCTCGGGGGTGCCGGCCGTGCCCTGCACCAGCATCGTGGAGTCGCCGCTGATCGCCGCGGCCAGGTGCTCGGACACCCAGGTCTTCGCGGTGCCCGGCACGCCGAGCAGCAGCAGCGCCCGGTCCGTCGCCAGGGTCGTCACGGCGACCTCGACGATCCGGCGCGGGCCGATGTACTTGGGGGTGATCCGGGTGCCGTCGGGCAGTTCGCCGCCGAGCAGGTACGTCGCCACGGCCCACGGCGAGAGCTTCCAGCGCTCGGGGCGCGGACGGTCGTCCTGCGCGGCCAGCGCGGCCAGTTCACCGGCGAACGCGTCCTCGGCGTGCTGCCGCAGAACGTCGGTCATGGGGGCTCCTTCGGGTCGGCCGCCGGGCACACGGGTGCCCCGGGCGGAGTGGTGATCGGGGGGAGCCAGGTCGGCGTCCCGGCCTGTGGAACCAACCCTGCACCGAGCCACTGACAACCCGCCGGGGGCTGCGGACGGGCCGTCAGCCACTGTCAGTGCCGCCGCCTACGGTCGGTCGCATGGAGGAACGCTGGAGCACCGAACACGTCCTGTCCCTGGCACCTGACGCCGCCTCGCAGAAGGCCGCGGGGAAGCTCTCCGCGCCCGCGCCGTGGTCCGGCACCGGCACCGACGGCACCGCGCTCTGGGGCGAGTGCAAGGGCAGCGGCCGCACGCCGTACCGCACCGCGATCGAACTCGCCACGCCCGCCTACCAGTGCACCTGCCCCAGCCGGAAGTTCCCGTGCAAGCACGCGCTCGGGCTCCTCCTGCTGTGGAGCGGCACCCCGGCGGCCGTCCCGGCCGGCGAGCCCGCCGACTGGGTCTCCGAGTGGCTCGCCTCCCGCCAGGAGCGCGCCGAGAAGCGCGCGGAGAAGAAGGAGGAGGACCCGGAGGCCACCCGGCGCCGGCTCGAGAAGCGCGGCGCCAAGGTCGCGGTCGGCGCCGCCGAGCTGCGGCTGCGGCTGGCCGACCGGGTCCGGCACGGCCTGGCCGACCAGTCCACCGCCGGCCCCTGGGAGGAGGTCGCCGCCCGGATGGTCGACGCGCAGGCCCCCGGCCTGGCCGCCCGGGTCCGCGAACTGGACGCGCTGCCGCAGGAGCGGCTGCTGGAGGAGTACGCCATGCTGCACCTGCTCGCCACCGCCGCCACCCGGATGGACGAACTGCCGGCCGAACTGGCCGCCACCGTCCGCACCCGGGTCGGCTTCCCCGCTGACCCCGGCACGGCCGGCCCCACCGTCCGCGACCGCTGGCTGGTCCTCGGCACCCGGGACACCACGGACGAGCGGCTCACCACCCGCCGGGTCTGGCTGCGCGGTGCCAAGACCGGCCGCCCGGCCCTGCTGCTCTCCTTCGGCCACCAGGGCCAGGCCCCCGCCCTCGCCCTGCCCACCGGCCGCCTGGTCGAGGCCGACCTCGCCTACTTCCCCGCCGCCCACCCGCTGCGCGCCGACCTCCGCGAGCGCTACGGCGCCCCCGAGCCGGGCCCCGCCGGCCCGCCCGCCGGGCTCACCGTCGCCGAGGCGGTGGCCGGCTACGGCACCGCCGTCGCCGACGACCCGTGGCTGGAGAGCCGGCCCACCGTGCTCGGCGACGTCGTCCCGGTCCGTACCCCGGACGGCTGGTTCCTGACGGACGGCCACCACACCGTGCCGGTCCGCGCCTCGGCCGTCCCGGAGGCCGCGCTGTGGCGGCTGGCCGCGGTCTCCACCGGCCGCCCGCTGACGGTCTTCGGCGAGTACGGCCACCAGGGCTTCGCCCCGGTCACGGCCTGGGCCGCCGACCAGCGCCCGGTCGGCCTCACCAACCTTTAGGGCGTGTCTTGTGGATCCCTGCCGGGCGCGCGACGCTCCCCCAGCCTTCGGCCGGGAGGTACCCCCAGGGCACAAACGCACCTCGCCGCGTTGTCGTCGGTCGCCAATGGCCCCCAGCCTTCGGCCGGGAGGTGCCCCCACCGCAGTGGCTCCCTCCTCCGCCTTGCGATGCACGCACCCCAACGCCGCGCCCTGATCCGACAAAACCCACAAGACACGCCCAGGAGCACCAGGAATGACGATCACCCAGGACCCGTGGGAGACCCTGCACACCAGCGCCCTGCTCGGCACCGACCGCCGTCCGCTCCCGGCCACCGCCCTGCCGCTCGCCGACGCCGTGGACCAGGGCGATCCGGCCACCGCCCTGCTGGAGCTGGCCGCGCTGGCCGCCGTCCGCCGCCGGGCCGGCGCGCTGCCCGTACCGGCCGACGGGCCGCCCGGCCCGCCCGCGGCCGAGGACGCCCGCCCGGAGCTGCCCGAGCCGGCCGCCCGCCGGCTGGCCGTCCTGCTCTCGGGGCGCACCGGCGGCGGCACCCTGGCCAACCTGTCCGAGCTGCTGCCGCAGTGGCTCGCCACCGCCCGGGCGAGCGGCCTGCGCCCGCCCACCGCGCTGATCCCCGGCCTGCTCGACGCCGCCCGCGCCCGCAGCGAACTGCGCGCCGACGCCGTGGCGTTGGCCGGTCCGCCGGGCCGCTGGCTGGCCGAGCAGAACCCCGACTGGCGGTTCGTGCTGCGCACCACCGCCCCCGAGCTGCCGCAGCGGCCCACCGACGACCGGCTCTGGCACGAGGGCCTGTTCGCCGAACGGGTCACCCACCTCACGCAGCTGCGCCGCCGCGATCCCGCGGCCGGCCTGGAGCTGCTGCGCGGCACCTGGTCCACCGAGCGCGCCGAGGACCGCCTGCTCTTCCTGGACGCCCTCCAGGACGGCCTCTCCCCCGCCGACGAACCGTTCTTGGAGGCCGCCCTCGGCGACCGCAGCAAGAACGTCCGGGCCACCGCCGCCGAGCTGCTCTCCACCCTGCCCGGCTCCGCGCTGGCCCGCCGGATGGCCGAGCGGGCGCGGGCCGCCGTCCGGCTCGCCGACACCGGCACGCACCTGCTGGTCACCCCGCCCACCGCGTGCGACGCGCAGATGCAGCGCGACGGGATCGCCCCCAAGTCGCCCACCGGGCGCGGTGAACGGGCCTGGTGGTTCGGCGAGTTGGTGGCCGCCGCACCGCTGTCGCTGTGGCCGGAGAGCACCGGGCTGACGCCCGGGCAGCTGCTCGCCCTGCGGGTCGGCGACAGCATCGACGAGACCAGCAGCAGCTGGGCCGACGACCTGCGGGAGGCCTGGGCGCGGGCCGCCGTCCGCCAGCAGGACGCCGACTGGGCCCGGGCGCTGCTCGGCCCGGCCCCGGTCCCGTCCGGGCGCGGCGCCCGGACCCGCGCGCTGCGCACCACCGGCGCCCCGGCCAAGCTGCTGGCCGTCCTCCCGCCGGAGGAGCGGGCGGTCTGGACGGCCGCGTTCATCACGGTGCACGGGCTGGGCGAGGCCTTCCAGCTGCTCGGCGCCTGCGCCACCCCGTGGACGCCGCCGCTGTCCACCGCCGTGGTGACCGCCCTGGCCCGGGCGGCGGCCTCCGGGGCGTACCCGTGGAGCCACAGCGGGGTGCTCGGGATGACGGAGCGCGCGCTCGCCCCGGAGACGGCCGCCGCGGTGGAGGAGCTGGCCGCCGGGGCCGCCCCGGACTCCGCGTGGTCCGAGACCTTCTCCCGGCTGGCCGGCACCCTGCGCTTCCGGGCGGCGATGCTCGCGGAGCTGGCGGGCTGAGGGCGAGCCGGGCCCGCGGTACGCCTCCGGAGACGACGGAGACGACGGAGACGACGGAGACGACGGAGCGGGCCGGCCCCCGGGAGGGCCGGCCCGCTCGACGCGCCGTGGCTCAGCCGGCCCGCAGGTTCGACTCGACCCAGGCGACCACGTCCCGGGTCGGCGTGCCCGGGGTGAAGATGTCCGCGACGCCCAGCGCCTTGAGCTCGGCGATGTCCTCGTCCGGGATGATCCCCCCGCAGAAGACCTTGATGTCCTCCGCGTCGCGCTCCTTCAGCAGCTCCAACACCCGGGCGCACAGCGTCATGTGGGCACCGGAGAGGATCGACAGCCCGATGCCGTCCGCGTCCTCCTGGATCGCGGTGTCGACGACCTGCTCGGGCGTCTGGTGCAGTCCGGTGTAGATGACCTCCATACCGGCGTCGCGCAGGGCTCGCGCGATGACCTTGGCACCACGGTCGTGACCGTCGAGCCCGGGCTTGGCGACCACCACACGGATCGGCCCCGACACACTCATGACTGCCTCCTGGACCTCGTCGTCCACCATCCGACCGGGCCTCGTGGGCCGCCGGCGCGGTTAACGGTCGATAACCAACCTGAGGGGAGGTTAGCGCCCCCCGGCACGGTTGACCGCGCCGCCTCCGAAGAGGAGGGCAAAGTCACAGCTCCGGGCCTTGCTACCAGCGGGTATACCCGTCCTTCCCGCAACCTCCGCACAGACCCCCCGGCCGACCCCTTGACATCCGGAGGTTTTTCCGGGGCGTCGTCCTTGGGACTACAGTCACGGCTGCCCTTGGGACTACAGTCACGGCTGTTCTCCCCTCGTCCGACGACGCCCGAGGCCCACCGAGGAGGCAGCCCCCGATGGCTCCCGATGCAGCCGCCCGTCCGACCCGCGCGGAGCTGCGCCTCGCCGCCCGCGAGCAGTCCCGTGCCCAGCGCCGCGGCGCCGCCAAGGCGGCCACCCGGACGGCCCTGTTCCGGGTCGCGCTGCCGTCGGTGGCCGCGCTCGGGGTGGCCGCCGCCGCGGCGGTCACCGTGCAGGGGGAGGCCGACCAGCAGCGCGCCCAGGCCGCCGGACGGACGCCGCAGGCCACGGCGCCGGACACCGCGGCCGCGCACGCGGCGACCCAGGCGCTCGCGGCCGGCGCACCGGCCCAGGCCTCGCGCGGCGACGCCCGCCAGCCGCTGGCCGGCGCCCAGCCCACCGAGGCCCCCACCGCGCAGCCCACCGCCGAGCCCGCCCCCGAACCGGTGAAGCCCACGGTGGTCATGCCGGTCGCCCGGCACGGCCTCGGTGAACTGTTCGGCGAGGCCGGCACCCACTGGGCCAACCGGCACACCGGCATCGACTTCCCGGTGGACGGCGGCTCCGAGGTCTACGCCGTGACCGACGGCACGATCCGCACCCAGTGGAACCCGTTCTACGGCTACATGACGATCCTCAAGATGCCCGACGGCACCGAGGCCTGGTACTGCCACCTGCGGGCGTACAAGGTGCGCAAGGGCCCGGTGAAGCAGGGCGACGTGATCGCCTTCGTCGGCAGCAGCGGCAACAGCACCGGCCCGCACCTGCACTTCGAGATCCGGCCGCAGGGCAACGGGCCGATCGACCCGCTGCCCTGGCTCCTCTCGAACGGGCTGGACCCGCGCTAGCGGGTCGGAGCAGCTCCGCGGGTCGGAGCTGCTCCACCGCTCAGAGCTTCTCCACCGGCGCGTAGCGCAGCAGCAGCTGCTTGCGCCCGTCGGTGCCGAAGTCGACGGTGGCCTGCGCCCGGTCGCCGACGCCCGTGACGGCCACCACCGTGCCCAGCCCGAAGCTGTCGTGGGTGACCCGGTCGCCGACCGCGAGCGAGACGGCCTCGCGCTCCACCAGCTGGCCGCCGCGCCGCGCCGACTGCCCCCAGCCGGCCTTCGGCTTGGCCGCCGCGGCCGACGAGGAGGAACGCGAACTCCCGCCCCCGGACGAGGACTTGCCCCAGGACGAGCCCGAGGAGTAGCCGCGCTGGACCGGCGCCTGGGCCGCCCCGGTGCGCTTCCACTCCACCAGCGTCTCCGGGATCTCCTCCAGAAACCGCGAGGCCGGGTTGTAGGCCGGCTGCCCCCAGGCGCTGCGCAGCACCGAGCGGGTCAGGTACAGCCGCTCGCGGGCCCGGGTGAGCCCGACGTACGCGAGCCGGCGCTCCTCCTCCAGCTCCTTGACCTGGTTGAGCGCCCGCATGTGCGGGAAGATCCCGTCCTCCATGCCGGTCAGGAAGACGACGGGGAACTCCAGGCCCTTGGCGGTGTGCAGGGTCATCATCGTGATGACGCCCTGCCCGTCCTCGTCGTCGTCCGGGATCTGGTCCGAGTCGGCGACCAGCGCGACCCGCTCCAGGAAGTCGGCCAGCGAGCCGACCGGCGGCGTGCCCTCCTCGTCGGCGTCCGGCCGCTCGCCCGGGTCCTGCTCGTACTCCAGGGCGACGGAGGCGAGCTCCTGGAGGTTCTCTACCCGGGTCTCGTCCTGCGGGTCGGTGGAGGCCTGGAGCTCGGCCAGGTAGCCGGTCTCCTCCAGGACGGCCTCCAGCACCGCCGCCGGGCCCGCGCCCGACTCGACCACCTGGCGCAGTCCGGCCATCAGGGTGTTGAACTTCTTGACGGCGTTGGCCGAGCGCGCGGCCATCCCGTACGCCTCGTCGACCCGCACCAGAGCCTGGGCGAAGGAGATCCGCTCCCGCGAGGCCAGCGCGTCGATCATCGCCTCGGCCCGCTCGCCGATGCCGCGCTTGGGCACGTTGAGGATCCGGCGCAGCGGCACGGTGTCCTCCGGGTTGGAGAGCACCCGCAGGTACGCCAGGACGTCCCGGACCTCCTTGCGCTCGTAGAAGCGCACCCCGCCGACGACCTTGTACGGCAGGCCGACCCGGATGAACACCTCCTCGAACACGCGGGACTGGGCGTTGGTCCGGTAGAAGATCGCGACGTCGCCGGGCTTGGCCTCGCCCTTGTCGGTGAGCCGGTCGATCTCGTCGGCGATGAACTGGGCCTCGCCGTGCTCGTCGTCCGCGACGTAGCCGACGACCTTCTCGCCGTGGTCCCCGGCCGTCCACAGCTTCTTCTCGCGGCGGTTGGCGTTGCGCTCGATGACGGCGTTGGCGGCGCTCAGGATGGTCTGGGTGGAGCGGTAGTTCTGCTCCAGCAGGATCGTGGTCGCGTTCGGGTAGTCCTCCTCGAACTGGAGGATGTTGCGGATGGTCGCGCCGCGGAAGGCGTAGATCGACTGGTCCGCGTCACCGACCACGCACAGCTCGGCTGGCGGCACCTCGGCCAGCCGCCCGGCCGCCGGATTCACCAGCTCGCCGTCCACGGTGCGCCTGGGCGCGGCGGCGACGGATCCTCCGCTGAGCTCCCGGACCAGCATGTACTGGGCGTGGTTGGTGTCCTGGTACTCGTCGACCAGGATGTGCCGGAACCGGCGCCGGTAGTGCTCGGCGACGTCGGGGAAGGCCTGCAGCAGGTTCACCGTCGTCATGATGATGTCGTCGAAGTCCAGCGCGTTGGCCTCGCGCAGCCGCCGCTGGTAGAGCGCGTACGCCTCGGCGAGCTTCTTCTCCATCGGGTTGGCGGCCTGGTCGGCGAAGGTCTCCTCGTCGATCAGCTCGTTCTTGAGGTTGCTGACCTTCGCCGTGAACGACTTCGGCGGGTACTGCTTCGGGTCCAGGTCGAGGTCGCGGCAGACCAGCGACATCAGCCGCTGCGAGTCGGCCGAGTCGTAGATCGAGAAGCTGGAGGTGAAGCCCAGCTGCTTGGACTCGCGGCGCAGGATGCGCACGCAGGCGCTGTGGAAGGTGGAGACCCACATCGCCCGGGCGCGCGGGCCGACCAGCGCCTCGACGCGCTCGCGCATCTCGCCGGCCGCCTTGTTGGTGAAGGTGATCGCCAGGATCTCCCCCGGCTGCACCCCGCGGGCGCCCAGCAGGTGGGCGATCCGGTGGGTCAGCACCCGGGTCTTGCCCGAGCCGGCGCCGGCCACGATCAGCAGCGGCGAGCCCGCGTGCAGCACCGCCTCGCGCTGCGGGTCGTTCATCCCCTCCAGCAGCTGCGCCGGGTCCACCACCGTCCGCGCGGCACCGTTGCGGTACCAGGCGTCCCGCTCCGCCTCGGCGGCGTGGTCGGTCTGGAACAGGCCGTCCGGGATGGCCTCCTCGTACGCGTCGTACGGGGCCTCCTCCTCGTACGGCGGGGGCTCCTCACCGATGGCGTCGACGGGCGCGTCGGGCTGCTTCGACCCGGCGGCGGGTGCCTCGAAACCGGGGAGCGGAAGGTCGTCAAAGAGGCTACTCATGGCACATCGAGTCTATGGCCACCCACCGACAAGCCCGCCCGCCCCGGACGATCCGGG
>NZ_JBSFJC010000098.1:0-31929 GCF_053597855.1 Kitasatospora sp. NPDC001225 | reverse complement strand
GGGAGATTATCTGGCCGCCACCGGGGCGGTCTTGAAGACCGCAGGTGGGGCGGGACTCCGGCCGCCAGTGGGGCGAGCGTGATGGCCGTTGACAGATCGGGCCCACTACGAACCGCGCCCCCGCCCGACCCGCTCCGATGGGACTGGGCAAGCGACAGCCGCGTAGCGGTCACGGCTCGCGCAGGTACGCCTTGGCGACAGCGACCGCCGGGCCGAGGAGCGCGACGTCGTCCAGTCCGCAGCCAGGCCGCAAGGGCGAGCGAGGTGTCCGGGTCGAGGCCAGCGCAGTGCGCGGCCGCCGCCAGCGCCCGTGCCGGGGCGTGCCACTCGGGGTGGTCGGCATAGGCGAACACCGCCACGGTGCTCGTGCCGATCGGCCCGCCGGCCACCGCGTCGCCTTCCCCAAGCCGGTGGGAGGCGAGGACCAGTGCCCCGTGTTCGTCCTGGTCGACCATCCACTGCGCCCCCGGTTCGTCCGCCGCCAGCGCCCGCTGCTCCAGTACCCCGGTCGCCCGCCGCAGCACCCGCGCCGTCTCCGACACCGCCACCACCCGCCCCACAGGCCACGCAGCGCCCGCTCGCACTCCGCCGCACCGCACGTCGGCGAACTCGGGCGGGTACCAGGGTTGTCCGGGCGCGGTGCCCCGCCCGCAGAGCGTGGTGGGCAGCAAGCCCTCGGGGACGTCCAGGTTGGCGCCGGCGGCGCGCACCGCGACCACGCCCAGCATGCCGCTGCCCGGCCCGGCCTGCCGGTCGGCCCGGATATCGAGGAGCACGATGATCGCCATGGTGTCGAGCCTCGCCAGCAGGTGGCGTACCTCGGGTGTGACGGTGAACCGGGTGCTGGCCTGGGCGCGAGATCCGGGTTCGCGAGCTGCGGCCGGGTCTTGCTCGGCCTTGTGGAAGGGCAACGTGGCTGCGGTCCATTGCGAGCTGACCGCCCGGGCAGCCCGGCAGGACCCGCCGGGCCGGGTGCCGTCGCTGCCCACTCTGCACCGGGCGATCCAGTGGGACCCGACCGCGGGGGAGCGGGCCGGCCTTTCAGCGGGAGAGAGGGCGGCCCGCAAGCACGACGTGTTCCTCACCCGCCCCCGCGGTCACCGCAACCAAGCCTGGGAGACCGACCACATGCAATCACCAGTCCTCGTACTCGTTGACGCCGACGCCCAGCTGCTCAATCGCATGACCGAGGTCGAGGCCGCCTCCGAGGACATCTGGCACGCCCCCGTGTACAGCGTCGCCGCCGTACACGGGGGCGTGCCAGCACCCAATCAGGCGGTATAGCTTGCCTGTTCCAGCGAGTAGTAGGCGGATCGGAAGGCGCTGGCGGCGCCACCCCAGTTCCCCGCGAACAGTTCGTTTTTTCCGCGATCGAGGTTGTACGAGGCGTTGTCGACGTCCACGATGACCGGGGAGGCCGCGCAGCTGCCGGTGGTTGTGAAGTTCAGTGCGGAGTTGGAGAGATCCAAGGCCCCGTTCAGGTTTCCCTGGTTGGCGTAGGCGATCGCTCGGTCGGTGTATCCCATCGCCGTGACGATGTCCTCCCAGCACCTCGATTTGGCACTGGCGGCGGGCGCGGCTGCCACAGCAGCGCCGGCGCCTACCACGAGGGCTGCAGCCACGGCCACGAGGCGGGTGTGTATGCGAGTCACGGGCAGGCTCCTTCCTGGGGTGGGTGAGTACTGTCAGGGAACGAAGGTTTCTGTGATTCAGCAAGGCGCAGAGCGGAGGAATGGCTTGTTCCCCCACGCGTCTTGACCTGAGGCGTTGTCTTGCGCGGATCCGCTCTGTCGACGGCGGCCATCGACCACGGTGGCGGAGCGGGCTGCGGGGAGCGCGGACGGTGTCGCCCAGGATCCGGGCGGCGCCTGACCGTGCTGCACAAGCGCATCGGCGAGGCCGAAGCGGCGACCGCCTGAGCGGCAACCCGCTGGCCGAGGCCGCCTCGCCTGGGTCCCGTCGTGCCCGGGCACCGGGACCCGACTGGGCCGCCGATCAGAGCAGCCGCGCCGTGCCCCCCGGCGCTGCTGGGCTCCCACTGGCCGGGCCCCGCGCGGAACGCCCCCCATCCTTCCCGGGACCCGGCCGCGCTGCGGCCCCGGGAGATCGGTGTCGTCGGCGCGGACCAGGCCGAGGTGACCGTGTTCTCCGCCACCGCCGCGCACGGTGACCGACTGCGGGTCCGCCGCGCCCGGCGCCGTGGAAGCCGGGCTGGCCGGGCCGTGCCCGGAGGCTCGGGCGCCGGCTCCTCCTGTTCGGCGTGTTTGCGCAGGCAGGAGCGGTGCTGGTGGCAGGTCTTCTCGACGGCGGCCGAGAGGTTCTGGAGCAGGTGCCACCTGTCCGCGACCTCGATCGCGTCGGGGGCGGCTTCCTTGGCCGCCCGGGTGTAGGCGGTGGCGCGGTCACTGCAGATGATCTCCGCACCGGGGTGCTCGCGCAGCCAGGCGGCGAAGGTCTCCGAGGTGCGGTCCGGGAGCACGTCCACGACGCGGCCGGTCTCGACGTCGACAAGGACGGTCCCGTAGGTACGGCCCTTGCGGAAGGCGAACTCGTCGACGCCGAGCACCCGCGGTGCCCGGTCCGGCACTTCGGGCGCTTCCAGCAGCCCGAGCAGGCGGGTCCGGCCGGCAGCGATGCTGAGCTTGTGGCACAGCCGTTCGCCGGCCCGGCCGCCCAGCTCCGTGGCGACGGCCCGAAGCCACTGCTTCAGCCCGATGCTGGAACGCACGTGCCGCTCGCTCAGCCCGGAGACCTGCTCGACGAACGTCGTCCGCCGGCACCGGGCGTGGTCGCAGAAGAAGCGGCGCACGCGCAGGCGTATCGCCAACTTACTTCCTGCAAGCGGTCGTTCGGCCAGCGTTCGCCGGTAGGAGGAGTGCCTCCGTCTCCCCGGACTTCCGCAGCCCGGGCACCGGGTCGGCGGGCCGCACGCGGCCACCTCCACCAGCACGACCTCCGGGCCGGCGGTCAGCCGTTCCAGTTCAACATCGACTCCGGGGAACAGAACATCTTCGATCGAGCGGAAAACCACGCGCAGGTCATCCCGCAGGGAACCGATCCTGCATGCCTGCAGCTTGACCTGGGATTTCACGGAACTCCGGTCAGAGCCAAATTCAGAGAGCGTCATCACCCGGTGGACACGCTGAAGGCCGACGACAGATGCCAGGGGGATCCCCGCGACCGTGGTGCACGTCCTAGCCGTCCACCATTTCGATCCGCCCCTGGAGACGGGCTGGTCGCCGCGGCCTGCGACCTACCTCGGCGTCCTGGGGCAGGGCGAGTCCCATGACGCCGGGTTCGAGGAGCAGGGTTACGGGATCGGCCCGGTCGGCAGTGTGCCGTTCCAGCTCGAACTGCTCTTCCGCCCTGTCGTGTTCCTGGAAGCCGGCGACGAGGTTGTCAACCGCGACAGGCGCGCGTGGCCATGCTGGTGAGGGGTCATGCCAACACGAAACCCCAGCTTGCGGGGAATCCTGCGACCACTGGCACTTGACCGAATCAAGCCGCGAGGCGCACTGCGGGGCTGCAGCTACGTGTCGTGCTCGTTGACACCTTGGCCCACCGTCGCCCCGGCCCCGGACTATGCTCGCGGCAGGCACAGGGGGACGCGTTTGAGGGGGGCCATGAGCCGGGTTGTCGTGGTGCACGGGGTGGGGCGGCAACTCGACACCGCCGAGACCCTGTTGGCGGAGGTGGAGCCGGCGCTGCGCGGCGGGGTCGGCCTCGCGCTGCGTAGGGACCCCGCGCTCGGACACCTGGCGGACGGCGACATCGTCTGCGCCGGGTACGGGGACCTCTACCGGCAGGCCGGGACCCGCGGCGAGCCGTACTACCGGGCGAAGGACGTCGAGCCGGGGTTCGAGACCGAGTTGCTGGAGGCCTGGTGGCGGGAGGCCGCCCGGCTCGATCCCGGTGTTCCCGGACCGGACGCCGGTGCCCCGGACGGGACGGGTCCCGCTCCCGCCACCCGTGGTGCGGTCGGCCGCCTCGCCTCCCGCCCGCTCACTGTGGAGCGGGTCCGCCGTGCCCTGCACTCCCTCACCCGCACCCGATACTTCGGCCCCGTCTCCGACCGGGTGCTCGTCTCGGACCTCAAGCAGGTGCGCCGGTACTTCACCGAGCCCGCGTTGCGTGCCGCCGTACGGGCCCGGGTCGAGGAGCTGATCACGCCGGACACCGAGGTGGTCGTGGGGCACTCGCTCGGATCGGTGGTCGCCTACGAGGTGCTGTGCGGGCTCCCTCCGGAGCGGCCGCCGCTGACGCTGGTCACGCTCGGCTCCCCGCTGGGCCTGGCCGGGCTAGTCTTCGACCGCCTGCAGCCGGCCCCGCGGCAGGACGGCACGGGGGTCTGGCCGGCCCCCGTCAAGCAGTGGACCAACATCGCCGACAGGTGCGACCTGGTCGCCGTCGTCCGCGAACTCGCACCCCGGTTCGGCTCGGAGGTCGTGGACGTGCCGGTGGACAACGGCTCCGAGATGCACAGCATGCGCGCCTATCTGACGGCAGTGGAGACCGGGACGGCGATCGCCGCGGGACTGGCCCGGTGACGCACGGCCCGACGACGGGTGCTCCTGCCACGGGCGCGGCGGACGGGCTCAACCGGTACGTCCTCGCCTTCGGCGCCGACACGTTCCCCGTCGACCCGGTGCTCGAGGACCTGCCCGGCGTGCCCGAGGACCTGCGCCGGGTCAACGCCCTCTTCACCTCCCTCGGGTACCGGGAGATCCTCCCGCACCTGGCCGGCGCGCCCGATGCCCAGCAGCTGCGCGCGGACCTGGAGGACTGGCTCAAGGCGGACGAGCGGTGCGAGCAGGACGTGCTCGTCGTGTACTACGCGGGACACGGCCTGCGGGACGACCACTCCCACCGAATCACCTTCCGCAACAGCCGCCACAACCGCCGGAGCACCACCCTCGGCTCCCGCGAACTCGCCGACCTGCTGGCCGACACCCGGGTCGGGCACGTCCTGCTGCTGCTCGACACCTGCTACTCCGAACTGGGCGCGGCCGAGATCACGAGCGTCACCGGCCACCTGGTGGACAGCCGGCCCCCGGAAGCCGACGGCCTGTGGCTGGTGGCCTCCGCCCGCTCCCGCGAGCTCGCGTACGACCACGCCTTCGTGTCGGCCCTGGAGACCGCGGTACGCGCGAGCACGGCCGGGATGCGGCAGCGGTACCTGGACATCCCGACCGTGACCGACCAGATCAACGGCCACCTCAGGGAGCACCGCCCGGACCAGTGCGCCAACTACCACGCGGTGTCCGGCCGAGCGGTCCCGCCGTTCCTACCCAACCCGAACTACCGGCCTGGCCTGCCCGACGAGGCGATGGACGTGGAGTCGCAGCGGGAGTGGACCGCGCACTTCGGTCCGCGGGGCCGCGGTGTGGAGTACGCGAGCGAGCCGGGCGACTGGTTCACCGGGCGCCGGCAGGCCCTGGCCACGCTGGCGGGCTGGCTGCGCGACCCCGTCCACGACGCCCGGGCGCGCGTGGTGACCGGGGACCCGGGCTCCGGCAAGTCGGCCGTCCTGGGCCGGCTGCTCGCCCTGGCCCGCCCCGACCACCCGGAAGCCCCTGCACATCTGCTGCCGCCGCCCGGATCGGTGACGGTGTCCGTGCACGCACACGGCACCACCCTGGAGAAGCTCACCGCACGGCTCGCCGCCGCGCTGGGGGTGGAGGCGGACGGCCCGCCGCACCTGCTCGCGAGACTCGCCGAGTACGACGGCCCGCTGCGGACCGTGCTGATCGACGCACTGGAGGAAGCCGGTACCGGCGTCGGCGGGCGGGAACCCCAGCGCATCGCCCGCGAACTGCTCCGCCCGATGTCCACCCTGCACAACCTGCGCCTGCTGATCGGCACCCGCCGCACGATGATCCCCGAACTCGGCCGGGCCGTGGAGGTCGTCGACCTGGACCACGAGGCGTACACCGGCCGGCACGACATCGAACAGTACGCACGACGCGCACTGGCCGAGAAGCCCGGCGACCTGACGACACCGGAGCGCGAGGCCCTGGCCGCCGCGGTGGCCCGACGTGCCGGACGCTCCTTCCTCGTCGCCCGGATGACCCTACGGGCCCTGCTCCACGGACACCTGACCCCCGACCTGACCCGGCCGGGCTGGGAGGAGGAACTGCCCTCCGAGGTCGGACAGGCCTTCGACGACTACCTCGCCCGCTACGGCGAGCACGAGGACCGGGTCCGACGGCTGCTGCGCCCCCTGGCCTACGCGGAGGGGTCCGGCCTGCCGTGGGACTCCCTGTGGGCCCCGCTGGCGGCGGCCCTGTCGGGCGAGAAGTGCACCAACGACGACGTGGACTGGCTGCTGCGGCAGGCGGGCGCGTACGTGGTGGAGGCCCGGGCCGGCGAGGACCGGTCGGTGTTCCGGCTGTACCACGAGGCGCTGGCCGAGCACCTGCGCGATCCGCGCCGCAGCCGCGAGGACCAGCGCCGAATGACCGCGGAACTGCTCGCCTCCGTCCCGCCGCGGGCCGACGGCGACGGCCCGGACTGGGAGCGCGCGCACCCCTACGTCCACGCCCACCTGGCGGGCCACGCGGCGGCCTCGGGGGACCTCGAACACCTGCTGCGGGACCCGTGGTTCCTGGTGCACGCGGAGCCCGACGGGCTGCTGGCCGCCATGGACGGCGTGCCGAGTGGAGAGGCCGGGCGCATCTGCGCGATGTACCGGACCTCGGTCCACCTCCACCGTGATCTCCGCATCCGCGAACGGGCCCAGGTGCTCGCGGTGGACGCGGCCCGCTACCAGCTGGAGGACCACCGGAAGAGGCTGGGGCGGAGACTGGAGTGGGCACCGCGGTGGGCGACCGGGTCGCAGACGAGCAGCCTGTTCCGGGCCGAGCTGAGCTCGTGGTCGGGCGATCCGCTGGTTGCGACGGAGTTGAACGGGACACCGGTGGTGCTCAGCGCGCAGCGCGGCGGGCCGGTGCAGATCTGGGATCCCGCGCAACAGGCCTGCATCGCGACCCTGGACGGGCACACCGGCACGGTGTGGGCAATGGACTGCGTCGACGTGGACGGTGTCACACTCGCCGTGACCGCATCGGCTGACGGAACTATGCGTGTCTGGGATCTCGCAAGTGCCACCGAGCTCCGGAGATTCGTGGTGGAGAGCGAGGCTGAAGTTGCGCGCAAGGCCGACGAATACGGATTGTTGACTCCCGTGGCGGGCCTGGCCTGCACCCGGGTACATGGCGAAGTACTGATCGTCGGCTGTGCCCAGGACGGCTCAGGATGGGTTCGCGAGCTGATGTCCGGTGAGGTCCGAAGGACCTTTCCGAGCCCGTCCGGGAACCCTCATCAACTACCCTCAGTATTCTGTATGGAGACACAGGAGGTAACTCTCGCTGTTGTCGGCCCGCTTGATGGTTCGCTGATGTTTTGGAACCTGGAGACCGGAGCGTGGAACCTTCGTCACGGTTCCTGGGGCCGTAGAGCGGTGGCGAGTGTCACCCAGGAGGGGCGCAAGCTCGTGTCCGTCGGCGATCACGGCGGGAACCTTCAGTTCCGCGACCCCATCACCGACACCGTCGTCGCGTCCTGTTACATCGGGCAGGACCGGATCACAGCCCTCGCATTTACGGAACTCAACGGCCGCAAGGTCATGGTGCTGGGTTACGAGGACGGTTCGATGGAGTTGCGGGATCGGCCGGATGGCCAACGGTTGGCCCGGCTCAACGGCCACACGCACGAGGTGCGCTCCATCGTGATCACGAGCGTGAACGGACGACCGGTCGCCGTCAGTGCCACTACCAGCGGGTCCGTCCGCTTGTGGCGTCTGGAGGAACAAGCCGAGGCGGTCAAGCCCCAAGGCCATTCCAGCCAGGTATCGGCTGTTGCCTGCACCGTACTGGACGGTGCCACCGTCACGGTGTCGGCGGGCTTCGACCACACGGTACGGGTCTGGGACATGGCCTCCGGGAGGTCACTGCGATGCCTCGAAGGGCACAAGGGTCGGGTGAAAGAAGTGATCTGCACAACGGTCTCCGGCAGACCGACTGCCGTGACCAGAGGGGATGACTACACCGTCCGAATGTGGGATCTCGCGGAGGGCCTGGAGACCGGAAGAGCTGAGGTTAGCTTTCGCGCATCGCTGGCCTGCGGTTACCTCGACAATGACCCGATCGCTCTGATCCCGCAGGGGCGCCTCGACAGCGGTCGGACGCAAATCTGGAATCTGGAAAGCTTGCAAATCAGTGGAGAATTCGAGGCCATCGACCTCATGGGTGCCCTCGCATGGGCTCTCGTGGGTGGCCAGCCCGTGGCCGTGATCTCGGGGTTCTCGTGCCGAGAGAACCGGCCGCGGACGATACTCTGGGACCTCGCCAGCCAGACTGAAATAGGCAGTTTTGAGGGCTTTCCAGACCATGTCGGAGCCCTGGTCTGTGGTACAGACGGACGCAATCCCGTGGTTCTGGCAGCCGCTGGCGACAACGGTGCCCAGGTGTGGGACCTGCGGACCCGGCAGTTGCGTCACCAGCTTGATGATGAGTGGGTGTCCGATGTGGAGTTCGGCCACGTGAACGGGAAGCCGGTTGTCGTCACTGCCGGCTGCCGCGCCGTAGGTGTCTGGGACCTTGGCAACGGCACGCTCCTGCACGAATTCCATATGCCCATATACCCCTCCACAGTCGCCTTCGCTCCGAGCGGTGAGCTCGTCGTCGGCGCCGGATACGAAGTGATCGTCCTGGAGCGTGCAGCTGGTTAGCACGTCAGCCCACACTGAGAACTGGTGTCGAACCACTGCGTGCCGGTGGGCATTTGCCCGGAGTCTCCGCCCGACACCCCGGGCAGCGCTAGGGTGCTGTCCGGACACGGGATGTGGGTAGGCGTGGGGGTGGCATGCGGTTCCTGTTCGTGCACGGCACCGGCGTACGACGGGACGGTTACGACCCGCTGTTCGGGCGGG
This sequence comes from Kitasatospora sp. NPDC001225, assembly GCF_053597855.1. NCBI lineage: Bacteria > Bacillati > Actinomycetota > Actinomycetes > Kitasatosporales > Streptomycetaceae > Kitasatospora > Kitasatospora sp. NPDC001225. Next base: position 23,000 of record NZ_JBSFJC010000098.1, on the reverse strand, counting down.
TCTGCCGTGAACTCCTGGCCCGGTTCCCGGATGCCGAGACGGTGCCCTGTTACTGGGGCGACGACCACGGTGCGACGCTCGGCGCGGGCGGTGCCTCGATCCCGGGGTTCCCGGGCCTTCCGTCGTCCCTCCCCGCCACGTCGGAACAGGGATACGGCGGACCGGTCGTGCCGGGTCCGGAGACGCTGGTGAGTCGGTCCGACGGCAGCTGGACGCTGCTGTACGTCGATCCCCTTTGCGAGCTCCGGGTCCTGGCCGAGCTGCCCGTCGAGGACGAGGGGTTCGAGTCGCCCGGTTTCCGTTCGCCCGGTGCGGCCGTGGCCGCCGCGTTGGCCGGGTTGGCGAACGGGACACTGACCGGCTCACCGGAGAACCCTTCCCCGGCCGGAGCTTCTGGCGGAACATCGGTGGACGGCACATCCCACGACGTGGCCGCGTCGGCCGCACGCGAGTTGTCCGGTCTGCTGGTGTCCATCGGGCTGGCCACCCATATGCGGACCGCGCTGCGGCAGGTTGCGGACTCACCGGAGTTCGACGAGGCGTGCGAGCGGGCCGTCGATCCCGCGACCGCCGCCGAGCTGACTGCGGCGACCGCCCGCGCGGTCGCTGCCGCGCTCCTCATCTCGGCCGGTCCCACCACGCCGTGCACAGCAGATGAACGCGACCGTGTGGTCGAGCTCCTGGCCGACCTCCTCGGCGGTACCGCCCGCGGTCCCCTGGGCCGGGCCGCCGGTGTCCTCGGCAAGCTCGGGATGCGCATGGGCGGCCAGTACCTGCTGAACCGTCACCGCGGCGCCCTGACGGTGGGGCTCACCCCCGCGCTGGGCGACATCCTGCGCTACCAGGCGCGCGGCGGCCCGCTCCGCCGCTACCTGACCGAGAGGATCGCGGCTTCCCCCGGGCCGACGGTGGTCATCGGCCACAGCCTCGGCGGTATCGCGCTGGTCGACCTCCTGGCCCTGGCGGCCTCCCGCCAGGAGGTCCCCGAGGGGCTGCGACTCCTGGTGACGGTCGGTTCCCAGGCCCCCTACCTGCACGAACTGGGCGCCCTGCACGGTCTGGAACCCGGCGCCGCCCTGCCGGACGGCTTTCCCGAGTGGCTGAACATCTACGACCCGAACGACCTCCTCGGCTACCGCGCCGGCCCCGTCTTCCCCGGCGACGCGCGGATCACCGATCACGAGGTGACCAGCCGACAGCCGTTCCCCTACTCCCACAGCGCCTACTTCGGCCTGCCCGCGCTCTACGACCGGATCGCCACCGCACTGGCCGACACGCCTGGTTCCTCTCCTCAGCCGGACGGGCCGGACAGGGCCCGGGGAGGCGCCGGGTGATCGACCGGCCGCAGCCGGACTTCCCACCCCTGGCGCCCGAGCGCGTCTTCGCACTCGTGGTGGGCATCGAGTCCTACCGGGTGGGCACTGATTGGGACCTGCGCGGCCCTGCCCGGGACGCCGTACGCGTCGCCCAGTGGCTGTCCGGCCCGGCCGGGGTGCCCGAGGCCAACATCCGGCTGTTCCTCTCACCACTGCCCGTGCCCCCTCAGGGCCACCTCCCGGAGCAGCCCGACACCTCCGCCCTGCCCGCCCACCGCCCCGCCACCGGCGCCGACATCGAGGACGCGCTGCTGCGCGAACTGCCCAAGCACGACGGCGACCTGCTGCTCATCTACTGGGCCGGCCACGGCTACGCCGGCGACCAGGACCAGTTGCTGCTGCCGTTCGCCGATGCCTCCACCACTCCCATCCGGCACCTCGACCTCGACTCGGCCCTCCGGTTCTGGAACTCCAACAAGGTCCACCAGGCCTTCCGTCGGATCGTCTCGATAGGCGACGCCTGCAGGCTCGACCCACGCACCGGAACCCGCTCCACCTTCGGCCGCAACGACTACGGCGAGGGAAAGCCCGTACGCAGCCGCCGGACCTTCACCCTCTACGCCTCCCGGGCCGGCATGCCCGCACAGAACATCGCCGGCGGCGGCCGGCTCACCGAGGCGCTGCTGGCCCGGCTCACCGGGCTCACACTCGACGAGAGCATCCGCAGCCTGCCCGACATCGCCCGACTGGTCCACGACGACCTCGCCACGGGCGGCGAGGTCCACCAGGAGGTCCAGTGGCGCATCACCGGCTGGGACGGCAACCCGCTGCTCGACACCGGTTGGCCGGAAGCGCCGCTCGGCGCGCCCCGGCTCGACGAGCAGGCCTGGGCGGAGTTGCGCTCGCTGCTCGCCGGACCCGACCTGCCGCCCGAGGCCTACAACGCCTACTGCTGGGCCTTCGAGGCGGCCGGCTGCGTCCCGCCCGGCCCGGTGCTACCCGCCGCCGAGCCGATGGCTGTGGTGCGCGACCTAGACCAGCGGCTAGGAAGCAGCACCCGCAGGATCCCGCTCCCGCTCGCCTTCGTCGGCTACCTCGCCGCCCGGCAGAGCGACGGAGAGCAAGCCGAGCGGCTGGCCGACTGGGTCCGACGCACCGGCGTACGGTTGGGCACGGACGCCATCCCCGCTCCTCCCGCGCCCGAGCGCGAGGGGCGGGCCGAGCTGCACGTGCGGCTCACCGAGTCCACTACCGAGGACGCCTTCCTGGCGCGGATGTGGCTCTATCGGAACGGGTTCGAGACGCTCTGGGAATCCGGCGCACCGGTCTCCCTGGCGGCCGTCCAGCAGGAACTGGTCCACCAGCTGTTCGAGGCACCGGCCGGCCCGGAGGTGGGGCGCATAGAGTTCCACGTCCCCGAGATCCTGCTCGACGAGGAGTTCGAGGGTTGGCCCCTGCCGACTCGCGGCAGCCGCCAGGGCGAGATCGGCTGTACGTACGAGGTCGTGGTCCGCTGCCCCGAGGAGCGCACCCACCAGTCCGGGCGCCGCTGGCTGCGCAAGTGGGCCTGGTACCGCAAGCACGGAGGCCGCCGGTCGGACGCCGTCCTGTCGCTCGCCGGTAGCACGCCGATCGACAGCGGGCTCGCCGACCGGCTCGGGGCCGACGGCCACCCGGTCTGCGCACTGCTCGACCGGCACACCGCCCCTCTGCATGACCGGCTGGAGGTCCTGCTCGACGCCGGACTGCCCATCGCCCTGTGGCGCCGGACGGGAAGGGACGGGGCGCACAACCCGGCCTCCGCCTGCGCCTGCAACCGGGCCGAGGACGAGTTGGCGGTCGTCCTCGCCTGGCTCTGGACTGCTGAGGGCACCGGGAGCCCGGATTTCGACCTCGGTCAGCTGCCGTCCGTGGTGCGGAAACTGCGGATCGGTGGCGGGCCCTGCGGGTGCCCCGTGGGTCTGCGCCTGGGACTGCTCTGGGACGACCCGGAGCACCGGCCCCAGACCGGATCGCTGTCATGACCCCCGGCTGCCGCGACCGGCGCAGTGGGGAACCCCGGAGCCGAAGGGAAGGAACCAGCGCATGAAGGACTGGTGGATCTATCAGGGCGAAGGGACACCGGACACCCGGCTCGACGCCCTCGCGGCCAAGCAGCCGCCGTGGCGTGACTTCGACGGTACCCCGGACCCGGACTACCGGCCGCCCAACGACACCGGCCGGGCCTGGGAGCGGACCGTGCGGCGCGGCACCGGCTACGTCCCTGACGAGGCCGAGATCGACACCGTCAACACGGCGCTCTACCTGCGCCGGCCCCTGCTCGTCACCGGCAAGCCCGGCATCGGCAAGTCCACCCTCGCCTACAGCATCGCCGTCGACCTCGGCCTCGGCCCGGTGCTCTACTGGCCGATCACCAGTCGCAGCAGCCTGCGCGACGGCCTCTACCGCTACGACGCGATCAGCCGCCTGCACGACGCCAACCTCCAGCAGCTGCAGGCCGGCCGCACGCCCGCGCACGACCCGGCCGGCGCCCCGGCCAGCCCCGAGATCCCGGCCGCCCCCGATCGTTCGATCGCCCCGTACCTTCGGCTCGGCCCGCTCGGCACCGCACTGCTGCCACAGGACCGCCCCCGGGTCCTCCTGGTGGACGAGATCGACAAGAGTGACATCGACCTCCCAGGAGACCTGCTCACCGTGTTCGAGGAGGGCGGCTTCGAGATCCCCGAACTCGTCAGGATGGCGGCTCGCGAGCCACGGGTACGGATCGGCACCGACGACGACGCGTCGGACGATGCCAATGCCGATGTGGTCATCGACTGTGGGCGTGTTCAGTGCCGTGCCTTTCCCGTCGTCATTCTCACGAGCAACAACGAGCGCGACTTTCCCCCGCCCTTCCTGCGCCGCTGCATCCGCCTGCACGTCCAACCGCCCTCGACCGACAAGCTCGAACGGATCGTCCGCCAGCGGCTCCGGCTGCCCGCCGATCTCGCCCCCGAGCGCCAGGAACTGCTCCATGACCTGATCCGCGCCTTCGACGAGCGGAGGATCGACGGGGACCTGGCGACCGATCAGCTGCTCAACGCCGTCCAGCTCAGGCTCAGCGGCGCCTGGTCCGACGAAAGGGAGCGCGACGTCTTCCTGGGCACCGTCCTGCAGAAACTCACCGGACCGACAGCGCCGTGATCGACCGTCTGCTGCGTGCGCTCGCCGAGGCCGACAGCGCCTCGGCGGCCGGCCTGGCGCCTGAGGAGCTCGCCGACATCGTCTGGCTGGCCAGCTGCCTCGACGGTTCCGCGGCCGTGCGCCCGCAGCCCCTGGACCGGTCCGACGCTCCCTCGCCGGAGCCGTCGGACGGTACTGCCCGGCAACACCGGCGCGGCACCGCGCAGGGCGGACCGTCCGAGGCCCGCACCGAGCGGCATTACGCGACAGCCGACCTGGCCGACCACAGCGCCGCCCCCACAGGCTCCGGCTCCCGACACGGCGACCTGGTGCGTGTCGCCCGTGCCGGCGCCCTGACGGACCCGCTCGCCGTGATGCGGGCGCTTCGCCCGCTCGGACGCCACGCTGGCGCCGACAGCCGGGGTGAACCGGAGCTCGACGAGGAGGCCACCGTCAGCACCGGCGCCGACCAGCGCATGCTCATCCCCGTGCTGCGTCCGAGGCCGGGCCGGTGGCTGGACCTCGCCCTCGTCATCGACACGCACCGCTCGATGGTCCTCTGGCACGACCTCGTGGCCGACCTGCGCCGGGTGGTCACCCAGACCGGGGTCTTCCGCGACGTGCGAACCTGGTACCTCGGCGGCACCGAGGCCGACGGCAGTCCCGTCCTGTACACCCGCCCCGGCGGGACACCGCGCCGACCCCAGGAGATTGCCGACCCGTCCGGGCACCGACTCGTCCTGGTGGTCACCGACACCGTCGGCGGTGCCTGGGGACAGCCGGCCCTGGACTCGGTACTGCGCGGCTGGGCTCGACACGGCTCCGCCGCCGTTCTCAACGTCCTGCCCGAACGCCTCTGGTCACGCGGCGCCGTCCGGCCGTCCCCGCTGTCGCTGCGCACCACCGCCCCGGCGGCGCCCAACGCCCGCTGGGAGAGCACCGCCACCGGCCGCCGGGGCCGCGTCCACCGCCGCCGGGGGGCCGAAGCGGTCGGCCGCCCATTGCCGGTGCCGATCGTCGAACCGAACCCGGCGGGGCTCGCCGCACTCGCCACACTGCTGTCCGGCAGCGGGCGACGCGCCCGGCTGAGCTGCCTGCTCGTCGACGGGGCCGGCCACACGGGTTCCGGCCCGGGACCGGAGGCCGGTACCGACCTGGTACTGGAAGGGGAGCACACGCTCTCAGAGACGGACCGCCCGGCGGCATCGGCGACCGCCGCTGCGGTACTGAGGCGGTTCCGTGAGACCGCCTCGCCGCCCGCCCGTGAACTAGCGGGCTATCTCTCCGCCGTACCGCTCGTCCTTCCCGTGATGACCCTCGTCCGCCGGACCATGCTCCCGCAGTCCGACCACGGCCACCTCGCCGAGGTCCTGCTGGGCGGCCTGCTCGCTCCCTGGGAAGCCCCCGCCCCCGGTCTGAGTACTGACGACCTGAAGTTCGAGTTCCTCCCCGGCCTACGCGACGCGCTGCTCGGCGCCCAGCGCCGCGAGGACATCCTGCGGATCCGCGTCGCCGTACGCCACCAAGTGGCCGCCTACCTACGGTCGCACCGTGGCACGCCCGCCGACTTCCCGGCGGCCCGCGTGGCCGACGGCACCAGGGGCCGCGCGCTGGCACCCGGAGCACTGCCCTTCGCGGAGAGCGCCGTCACGGGCGCTGCAGCACCGCCCCGACCGAGCAGGACCATCCCGGTCGCCGATGCGCTCGCGGACCCGGCGCTGCTGGGCGTCGAACCGCCGGAACGCCGCCCGGGAGCCGAAGGGCTGCCGGCCCTGATCCCGTACCACCGACGCGAACTGGACGACGAGCTGTCACGAGCCGTACGCCACGCCCTCGACGGCCGCAGCACCGGCGTCCTGGTGGTCGGCGCTCCGGGAACCGGTAGGACCAGAGCCTGTCTGGAGGCGCTCCGGCAGCTACCCGACGGCTGGCAGCTCTGGCGGCCCGACGGCGCGCTGGACATCTGCACCCGGACGGCGGAGATCGGGCCACGGACGGTGGTCTGGCTCGACGATGCCGAATCGGTGTTCGGCGCCCAGGATCCTGCCGGCGCGGCAGCGATCGACCTGCTGACGAGGCTGATACGGGAGCGCCCCACCCTCGCCCCGGTTCTGCTCCTGGGTACACTGCGGACCGACTCCCTCGGATACGTCGGGGAGAGGGTCGGAGAGAACCGGCTGCGGGCCCTGGTGGAGTCGGCCGAGACGGTGACCGTCCCCGAACGGTTCACCTCACAGGAGGTCACGGCCGTCAGGCGGGACAGTCAGACCGACCCCCGACTCGCCGAAGCCGTCCGGGTAGCTACCTCGGATCGGCGGGTCGTCCAGATCCTGGCTGCGGCACCGTGGTTGCGCCGGCGACTGGACGAGGCGCCCACGACCGTGCGCGCGCTCCTGAACGCGGTGCTGGACGCGATGCGGATCGGCCACCGGCGCGGACTCTCCGGGCCCGCCCTGGCTGCCAAGGCACAGGCCTACCTGGCCGATGAACAGTTTCAGCAACTGCCATCCGACTGGTTCACCGATGCACTCGCTCATGCCGTACGGGGCAGCGGCTCGACAGGGCTGCTGCAGCCCTGGCACGAAACGGCTTCGACCGAGACGTTCTACACCCTTCACCCGCTGGTGGAGGAATGGTGCGAAACGCTGATGCCCAGGCTGCCCGGGCCGCTATGGTCAGCCGCGACGACGGCCTCGGAACCCGGCTGGGACGAGGACGACACCCGGCCGTACTTCTTCCTCTCCTATGCGCACACTCCAGAGTCCGGTGATCTGGGCGCGAGCGACCCGAACCACTGGGTCAGGCAGTTGTACCGGGATCTCTGCGAGGCGGTGCTGCAGCTCACTACCGTCCCGGACGGGGTCGCGGTCGGCTTCATGGACGAGTCCATGCACCAGGGCGAGTTGTGGGCCGAACGACTGTCCGACGAGTTGGCGACGTGCCGGGTCTTCGTACCCCTGTACTCCCCGAGGTACTTCAACAGCGTTCCGTGCGGCCAGGAGTGGCACGCCTTCACCCGTCGGCCGGTCTACCCGGCGAACCTCGACTCCGGGCGCACCGGCGGCATCGTGCCGGTGCTGTGGGCGCCGATGAGCCGCTACCGGCTGCCGAACGTGGCCAGTGAACTCCAGTTCGACCACGCGAGCTTCGGACCCGAGTACGCCACCGAGGGGCTCTACGCGCTGATGAAGCTCAGCTACTTCCGCTCCTCCTACGAGCTGGCCGTGCACCGGCTGGCGGCCCGGATCGTCCAGGTCGCCGAGGAGACGGTGATCCCGGCCGGGCGGCGGCTGGAGATCAGCGGCCTCCCGAGCGCCTTCAACGTCACCGCCCCGACCAAGCAGCTGCGGATCTACGTCCTCGCCGACCGCCGGGACGAGTTGCCCGCCGACCGCAGCCCGGACTACTACGGCGAGCGGCGCACCGACTGGCACCCGTACCGGCCGGTCGGCTCGCCGATCGCCCAGCACGCGACCCGCCTCGCCCGGCAGTTGGGGTTCCAGCCGACCGTGCACGAGTTCGACGACGAGGTCGAGTCGATCATCGACGGCAACGCCGAGGCCCCCGGCCTGCTGCTGCTCGACCGCTGGGCGCTGCGCGACCCGCGCCGGCGCGAACTGGTCCGGCGCTTCGACCGCTCGGACGCCACCTGGGTGAGCATCCTGGAGCCGTTCAACGGCGACGACCCCGAGTGCGCCGAACGCTCCGACGAACTCGGCGACCTGAGCGACGAGACGCTGCGCATCACCCGGCGCGCGAGCCGGCCGAGCTCCCTCGGCGCGACCGGCCAGACCGGACTGCACACGCTGGAGGACTTCGACGACGCGCTGCCCCGGGCGGCGATGAAGGCCAAGTACGCCTTCGAGGGCCGCACCCGGGCCGAACCGGAGGAACCGCCGCCACCGAGCCTGCGGGACGCGTTCCGGCGCCCAGGGGGATGACGTACCTCCGGGCGATGGGCCGACATAGGCAGCAGCCCCCGCTTCGCTCAACCCTGTCCGATGCCCGGGGCTTCCTTGACAGCAGGCCCCCTGACACAACCAGTTCTCACCTCATGCCCACGGGACGCGTTCAACGGTCACAGGGCAGCAGATCGCCCAACGCATTCTTGAAGGCCGTGAGCGGATAGTGCTCGCTTCCACAACCGGACATCTCAAGCTTCTTGAGCTGTCCCCCGACAATGTGGGAGAGCAGCGGCACCGGGAGGGCATCGGGCCAGAGGCCGGTCCGCTTGCCCTCCGAGAGCACCCGGCGGAACGCGCCGGTGGAGCCCCGCAGGCTCCGGCCGTTCGCCTTCAACTCCTCGGCGGCGCACTCGCCTTGGCCCTCGACAACCTGGAGCAGGATCTGCTGCGCGCGGGGCGGGAGGCGGTCGTAGTACGAGCGGGCCCGCTCCGGGGTCCAGCGGTCGTCGGGCACCGCGGTCACGACCGCCGTCGGCGCGGTGGCGAGGGCGAGCAGCTTCTCGAGCACCTCGGGGGTCGGATTCTCCACGGTGATCGTGATCTTCATGACGGACACCTTGGCAGCTTGAGGGGCTGAACACAAATAACCTCGACAAACATGTTACAGACGCGAGGCCGGCCTCCGGCTCGGATTGTGTACCAAGAAACGTGTTGCGTCCTCTAACTGGATTTAGAGGACGCAACACAGGGGCTGGTACAGATAGGCTGTCCCGGACGGATCATCAGCCCGCCGTGCCGGAAGGAGAGCGCCGTGGATGCCGAGGCGTCGGACTCCCTGCCGGCTCTGGTGGAACGCTCCACCGAGGTGGTGATCGGCGAGCTGGTGGACGACGGTCAGGCCCTCGTGCAGTTCGCGTTCGCCGGGGTCGACCCGAACGCGATGCTGACCGAGGACGCGGCAGACGACCTCGCCTCCGCCCGGCCGGCGCGCACCAGCCAGACCTACGCCGAGCAGTGGCGCTACTTCGCCCGCTGGTGCGCCGACAACGGCCGCCACCCCGGGCCGCGCACCAGCGAGGCGAACATGGTCTCCTACGTCTCCCACCTCCGCCGCCGCGGCGGACGCGACGGCACGGGCGCGCCCGTCAGCTCGCTGCGCCTGGCGATGGCCGCCATCCGCGACGCCAACGCCCGTGCGGGGTACGAGAACTGGCCCCCGAAGAAGGCGACCGCCGAACTGATCCGCAAGCAGGCCGCCGAGCACGCCCACGCCCGCCGCACCCCGAGGTCGAGCCCGCCCGTCGACGCCGCCCGCATCGCCCACCTCCAGCAGGGCACGACCGCCGAGATCCCGCTCGCCCGCTGGCGCGACCTGACCATCCTGCACCTCGGCTACCGCACCCGCGCCCGGCGCTCCGAGCAGGCTGCCTACCGCATCGACTCCGTCGTCTTCGAGCGCCTGGAGGACGGCACCGAGCAGATGGTCGTCGGCAAGCACACGTCGAAGAACGACCACTGGTCCACCGGCCGCGAGTACGTCGTCCGCGACCCGGTAGCGATCACCGTCGTCCGCACCTACATCTCACTGCTCGCCGAACTCGGCCAGGCAGAACCGCAGTTGCCGCTGCTGCGCGGCATCACCCGGTGGGGCCGGCTGATGCCCGTCCCCACCTCCGGAACCGGCATGACCGGCCACTCGGTGAACCGCGCCTTCAGGCGCATGGTCACCCGCACTCCCGGCTTCGACGCCAAGAACGCCACCAGCCACGGCCTGCGCGCCGGCGTCCCCGCCGACCTCGCCGCCCAGGGCTACAGCGCCGCCGAGATCCTGGTCATCACCGAGGACTGGAAGTCCACCACCATGGTCGAGAAGTACGCCAAAGCCGGCCTCCGCCGCGCCGGCAAGGACAACCTCGGCCGGGCCCAACAGGCCCTCGACGCCCTGGTCGTCCCACTGCCGACCGATCCCGCCGAATAGACAGGACGGGCGAACCCCCCGTATTTGCCGTGTCGTTGTCGGTCCACTCGATGGGTCACGGCCGGCCGCACTGGCCACTGATTCGCCCGGCGTCGCCAGGAGGTCGGCTGGGCTCTGGGAGGCGGCAGAAGAAGGGTCCTACCACGCGGTCATCGTGCCGCTGTCGGAACACTCCCGTCCCAGCGTCCGGAGCGACGCGCTCTTCGCCTTCCAGATCCGGGGCAATGCGGCGGCCAGGTCCGCCGACAAGCTGATCCCGCAAGTGCCCGGTGTGCGACAGTTCCGTCGCCTCCGCCGCCACGATGGCCGCCACCGCCCAGGACTTGGACCGCCTCAGTGGCGACCTGCAGGTCATCGGCAGCGGCACATCGGCTCTGCGCCGCCGACTCGCCAAACAGAAAGAGCAGTTGCAGGAACTGCGCTCCGCGCTGGCCCGCATGCAGGACGAGTTGAACGAGATCAGCGCCGGCCTGCGTGCGCCGCAACGGGAACCGGACGACCTGCTGCGTGGCGCGCACGTGCACGGATGCATCAGCCCCTACCTTCGACACCGCCGACGGCCTGGTACGGCTCCCCAGCATGGCCTGACGCAGCGCCGTGGCCCGGGCCCGCAGGCGGTGTCGGTGGTCGACCCTAGTGTGCCCTGGTGAACGTGGATGATCTTCAGTGGCAGTTCGGCAGCTACGGCGGTGTCCCGCCGCGGATCGTGGACGCGATCCTCGAACGCGGCGGCCTGGAGGCCCTGATGGCGGCCGCCAGGGAGCGTGGGGACTGGTTCTGCGCAGCGGGTGCGGTGCGGGGGTTGTGCGCGGCGGGCGAGTTCGGTCGGGCCTGGGCGGTGGTGGAGCCGTTCGCGGTCACCGGCTGGCAGCCGGCGGTGCGGACGGGTGCCGATGTCCTGCTGCGGTTCGGCCGCGTCGACCGGGCGCTGGAGCTGGCGCGCCCCGAGGGGCCGCAGGAGGACGCGGCCGGTGAGTGGCTGGACTACGCCGAGGTCCTGGCCCGGGCCGGACGGGTGGACGACGCCTTCGGCGTGCTGCGGCCGTACGAGTACGGCGGGTGGGTGCTGGAGGCCCTGGCCGAGATGACCGAGGGCCAGGGCCGCGACGAGCGGGTGCTGGAGCTGCTGGCCCCGATCGCAGAAGAGCTCCGGCGCGACCCGAAGGAGCACACGGTCCGCGGCCTGTGGAATGTCCTGCCCGCACAGGCCCGTGTCCTGGAACGCTCGGGCCGCGCGGACGAGGCGATCCGAATGCTCGGCGCGAACGTGGCGGCACACCGGTACGGACCGCAGACCACCGTCGAGTTCTACGCCGGGCTGCTCGGGCGACACGGCCGGCTCGACGAACTGCGCGCCCTCGCCACCGGCCCCGACCGCCGGGTCGCCGCGGGACCGTACGTGACGGCCCTGGAGAACGCGGGCCGGGCCGGGGAGGCGGAGTCGTACCTGCGCGGCCTCATCGCCGCCCGGCATCCGGGCTGGTACGAGAACGCGCTGATGGAACTGCTCATCCGCCAGGGCCGCTTCGACGACGCCGTCGAAGCGGTGGAGCACACCTTCGACGACCTCCACGACAGCAACCTCCTCCAGCCGACCATGCTCCTGCTCGCCGAACAGGGCCGGCACGACAAGGCCCTGGAACTCACCGAAGGACGCAGCCCCGAGTTCCTCGCCGCGAACGACGCGTTCTGGCTGCGGCCCAACCGCTGGTGGCTGATGGGCGAGGCCGGACGTGCCCGGGAAGCGATCACGGAGATCGAGGCCCTGCCGGCCGACGAGGTCCACGACCGCGAACCGACCATCGCCTGGCTGCTCGCCCAGGACGGCCGCATCGAGGAGGCCATGGCCCGCCTGCGCTCACTGCCCGGCAAGCGGGCCGCGACCGACCTGGCCGAACTGCTGGTCCGCCAGGGCCGCTTCACCGAGGCCATCGCCGTCATCCCCGACGTGGCCACCCAGCGGGAAGAAGCACGGAACCTCCGGAGCAGCCCAGCCGAGCACCTGAAGGCGCCGGGATCCGATCCCGGCGAGCACGACGACCCCTGGATCGCCCCGAACACCGCCCACTCGTGGTGACGCTCCCCGCCGCGTGATGCCGACGCCTGGACCGGGGCAAGCGCCGCGCCGCCCGGCGCGCACCGTCCACCGCCTGTGCCACGGGCCGGGCTGGGCCGGTCGTCACTGCCGCCGGATCAGGGGCCCGGCACTGTCCGGCCCGGCTTGTCAGGTCGTCGCCCTGCGGGGTCGTTCCAGGTCACGCTCGCCGGTATCAGCACGCCGGGTCCCCACCTTGAGGCCATCGCCTGCCAGCCGCCGGGCCCGCGGAGCTCCGCTTCTCCCCAAGGGCGCGGCCCGGGACCGGGACGCGGCTGACCCCCGCAGGCGCGGGGGTCAGCCGGCAGTTCCGTTCGATCGTCTGCAAGCTGCGCCGTTCTCGCGCATCCGGCGGCGCAGCTCCTGGTAGGCGTGGTGGTCGGCGAGCGGCGGCCGGGCCGGCTGCGCGGCGGGCCGGTCGTCGCGGCGGGCGGGTCGGTCGTCGAGGTCCTGGTCGTGCTGCACCACGGGGGCGGTGCCGACGCGGACGTCGATCGCCTGGACCGTGCTGGGGCGTAGCTGCTCGAGGGCGGTGAGGATGTGTCGGGTCTGGTGGCGGAGCTGGGCAGCCCAGGCCGGGGAGTCGGCGGTGTTTTTACCGGGGTGAAGTAGAGCCACGTCTTCGGTCTGTTGGGGAGCCAGCCGATCTTCGGTGAGTTCGGGAGCCAGTTCGTGTGATGGTGTGGAACATGCCGCGTTCGGAGTAATCGCGGGAGCTTTCGCCGTCTGGCCGCCACTCTGTGCCTGTTGATCACGGTCCAGGTCAGGGAGACCGCTGGTGCACAGGTCACGTGAGTGGCTGTTCGAGAGGATCCGCCGGGCCAAGCGTGAGCTGGGGCTGTCGGGGCGGGAGCTCGCGGTGCGGTTCAAGGTGTCGCGGAACACGGTGGAGAAGGCGTTGGAGTCGCCGGTTCCGCCGAAGCGCAAGTCGCCACCGCCCCGCAAGAGCGTGCTGGAGCCGGTGAAGGGCTTCATCGACGCGATGCTGCGCGAGGACCTGGACGCGCCGACAAAGCAGAAGCACACGATCCCGCGGATCATCGAGCGCCTGGCCGCGGAGCACGACTTCGAGCAGGCCCGCCCCACCACGCTCTGGGACTACGTGTCCAAGCGGCGCCCGGAGATCCACGCGGAGTCGCTGGAGGGACGCCGGCACCTGGACGGGATAGTGCCCCAGGCGAAAAGGCCGGGCGAGGAGGCGGAGGTCGACTTCGCGGACTTCTGGCTGGACCTGGCCGGGCAGCGGCGCAAGTGCGTGCTGTTCACGCTGCGGCTGTCATACTCGGGCAAGGCGGTGCACCGGGTCTTTCTCTGCACCAGCGATCGTCGCTTGGGGTTCCCTGGGGCAAAACCGCTGGCAGCTGGGCATTCGCCCGGCAAGGATGCAGCTATGCGTCACGCCACCACTGACCCTGAGCTGCTGGGCTTGGTCCGCCGATTCGTCACGCCCGGACGGCGGTACCTTCGGCTGGGTGGAAGCTTGCTGCGGTTGAGCAGGCCTGAGCGCCTAGTGTTCGCGAGAGAGCTGGTCCAGGCTGCCTCGGAGATCACTCCGGCTGAGCTCGACGTCCTCTTCGAAGGCGGGTGGCGAGAGCGCAAGACTGCTTCCTGGCTGGTGGTCGTGGCTGGCAGGACCGAGTTCCGCAGCCGCATCGGCGAACTGCTGATGGCCAGCGAAGGGCCGTATGCCGGCGCGGCCTACTGCGTCACCCTCGCCACGTTCGGCGAAAGCACGGACGCCGATCTGCTATGCCGATACCTTGACCGTTACTTGCTGCGGCCCGATCTCGACTATGACCAGGGCTTTGCGCTTGGCGCACTGCTTCACCTCGACGCCACCCTCGGGTCTGAGCGCGCATCCGGATACCTTGCCGAGGGGGGCCTGTGGACGCAGTGGACCGACGCTCCGCCGCGAAGGGACCGTGATCCGCAGGCGTACCGCCAGGTCGTGGACCAGCTCTGCTCCTTCGCCAACGAGTGTGGCGAACACTTTGCCTCGCTGGAAAACAGGCACTACTCGCAGGCCGAGAGGAGGACGGAACCGGGGACTGCGTAGGCTGCAGCGGTGATCGTCAGATGCATCAAAATCATCCGGCCCGGGACCTCGACGGTCGTCAGCGAACATCCGGGCGTGCGGATCGGCGAGGAGTATCCGGTCCTCGAAGTGTTCGCCGCCCGGTCGCGGATCCTGTTCCGCCTTCCTGACCGCAGTGCGCGGCGGGACGAGATCGACTCGCCTGGGCTGTGGGACGCCGACATGTTCGAGATCGTGTCCGATCGGATGCCGACCTGTTGGGTCACCGGACTGGAGGATGGTCGGCTGACCCTGGCGCCTCAGGAGTGGCAGCGACCGGGTTTCTGGGAGGACTACTTCGATCACGTGCCGGGCGCGGTTTCCGATTATGACCGTCTGAAGGCCCGGATCATCGCGGAGGCGTGATCGCCTAACCAAGGGCGGCGACCCCGTCCTCCCCTCGGTCGGTTTGGGCTCGCAGGCGTTCGGCCTGCCGTTTCTTGTCGGCGATGTGCCGCAGGCTCTCCTGCAGGCTGGCGACCTCACCGAGCCACCGCATCCGTTGGGCCTCTCCGAGACGCTGGCGGGTGTTGGTCTCGATCTCCAGCAGCCGGGGTTCCTGAGCCAGGTCGAGGCGGAGCATGGGGCACCTGACACAGGCTTATCCGAACCAGTCCAGCTCGACGCTGAGCTCGTCCGCGAAGTGCCTTCGCAACGGAAAGTAGTCGTGAAGTCGCCGGACAAGTGGCCATCCCGGGCGTGTCGCGCTCCGGGGCGGCCGTTCCGCGGGCCTACTGGGAGAACGCGTAGGTTCGGACGGGGTCGAGGTGCAGCTCGTAGGGCCCGAAGCAGTCTGCCGCTAGCGTCGCGACCGGGGCGCCGCAGCGACAGGATCGGTTGAGTCCTTCGTCACCCGTCGGCCCGCAGCAGCCGGTGCTGTTTTCCCAGTTAGGCAGCGGTTGAAGGTCGGGGGCGTCATCAGGGTGTATCAGCACTGTGCCCGGGACGCCCGCAGAGATGACGAAGCCCTCCTCGCGGCAGACCAGCGGCCCTCGGGACTGAGCCGGCTTCGGGTCCTCCTGATCGTCCTGTACGACGTAGGGAGGTCCCCAGGGCTCGGGATCGATTGCGTAGCGGCCACGCGGAACAGTGGAGGGTGCCCGGCGTGTCTTCTTGTCCCGGTCGTGTTCGTCGTCGGAGGGGTCGGGGACGGCGGCCAGCTCGGCCAGCTCCGGCGTGATCGCGGTACCGCACTTGGAACAGAGGAAGACGGTCATCCCCTCGTTGTAGTCCTCGGGACTGCTGTTTCGCACCTTCGTTTAGCTGCTCGGAGTCGATGCGCGCCGCGACGATGCGGAAATCGAGCATGCCGAAATGGATGGGCTGTGTCGGGCCGCGAGGTCGCGCCACCTCCACCTGAGCCCACTCCACGGGTGCCCAGGTGCGAGCGCACCGAGCATCCCGTGGCCGTCATTGTTTATCGGAGCTCAGGCAGCGGTCCGGAGTTCTTCGGGTAGCGGCCCTCTTCAAGCCGGAAGAGGTACTTCCGGAGGTCCGCGCCGAGCCCTTCCGTGATGTACGAGGCAAAGTCCCTCAACCCCTCTGCGGCTTCCCGCTCGTCAGACCTGTCGCTGGACGACCATCCGGGCAGGAGGGACTCCAGGTACTCGGTGACCCGTCCACGGTCGCGCCACCAGTCCCGAACAGCCTCGGGTGTCCATCGGCTGTCGCCGTCGCAGGCATAGCCGCGGTACGGATCTTCCTGGGCCGCTGTCACCAGGTTCAGGACCTCGGCCGTGGTCGTCGGCTGGCGATACACATATTCGCCGAAGTACTCGCCGCCGTAGAGCACATGACGCGGTGCGTGCAGCCGGCCCGTCCAACAGTTGTCGGCAATGCCGGTGTAGAAGGGGCCAGGAACGTTCAACCAGAGCCGGTCCTCCCAACGCCCGCCGAAGGACGTCTCGGGCTCGCCTTCTGGAAGGGCCGCTATCGGTTCCCGGCCCAGCTCTTCGTAGGTCATCCGCGAAGCTTAGGACCCGTCGGGAAGGATGTCTCAGCGTCGGCGCTGCTGCGGCCGGTGTCGCGGCGGATGTCGGGCATGCCGAGTTGGACGGTGGACGGCTGGGCTGCACGCTCGCGCATGGCCTCCAGTTTCTGCGCTGCGGCGGCCATGGTGGTCTCGATGGCGGCGACCTCTCCGAGCCAGCCCTGGTCCTTGGCCTCTTGGAGGCGGTCGATGAGGTTGGCGTGGATCTCCTGGAGACGTGGCATCTGGGCTGGGTCCACGAGAAGTAGGAGACATCTGACGCAGGCGTTTTCATGCTGGCACGGGATCGCGTAGTCGCGGCCGCAGGTCCCCAAGGCGACCTTGCGGAGCTCGAAGTGGGCCAGGAACTCGTCCCACTCGGTGGCGGTGAGCTCGCGGTACTCCTCGCTGGGCCGCTCGGTTCTGCGGCGGGCGATGAAGGCCCGGTGATGGGAGATCACGTCCTCTGGGTAGATCGCTAACGGTGGAGTCGGGTATTGGAACTGCCCGAATACCTCCTCTCCAAGTGCTGGCGGCAGTGATCGTTGAAGCGTCAGTCGTCGGCTGCGACGAGGAGAGTGAGCGTCGCCGCAGGGCGGTCAATGAGGACGAGTTCGTGGTAGTCGATGTGGATGGGGCCATAGTCGTGGAACGCGTCCTCCGGAAGCTGCCCCAGCAGGTATCTGCTGGTCGCCTTGCGGATCGGGATGTAGATCTCCTGATGCAGGTGTGACGCGAGTGGCTCTGGGACGTTGCCGTGCTGGTTGGCCCAGGAGTGGATGACGTCGACTGCCGTCGCGGCATCGACGGCCTTGTAGGTGTCAGGGGTGATGCGGTCAAGCCACCACTGGCCGTGCCGCGGCCAGTCGTGAACACCAGCTCCGTCGTACGTGTCGCGAAACTGAGGGTGTGAGATCAAGGCCGCCAGCGCGTCTCGGTCGTCCAGCACCTCGGACGGCAGCCGGAAGTGCTTGGCATCGACCCAGCGGTAGCCATGGGAGCCCTCGCCGAAGTCGAAGCCTCGGAAGTTGATGAAGGGGCTGTCCAGGTGGACGAGGGTGGGCACTGGTTCCATGCTCGTCATCGTAGGTCGCGTCGTATCCTCGATCCGTCGATGATCTTTGGCTTGACCAACTCGGTCTGTCCGAGTCGACGGCCTCCCGAGCTCAACAGCTTCGAGCACGTCGCGCGTGCAGTGGATGCTGATCATCAGTCCACTGGGACGGAAGACGTGCTGCCCCGGCCGGTCGGACTCCGAAATCGCGGCGAGATCGCGGAGCGAGTCCAGCGCCTCGTTGGTTGATTGCCGAGTCATACCGATCCGCAACGGGCCGACGCCGGTTGGTGGGGCGAGGTCGAAGTCCATGCGGGCATGATCCCAAACAGGTCTGTCAACGAGTCACGACGGGCCATCCAGTCCCGAGAAACTACATAGCGTGACTTCTCCACAGAAGTTGGACCAGAACCCGTTCTTCACCTACGCAGCCACTCATTGGATCAACTCGGTGTGCGGATGCTCGGGGGAGGTCGGGCAGACGTAGATCTGCATGTTGTCCGTGCTGCCTACTTCTACCCCCGTCGGCTGCGAGGGGTTCTGGCCCGCGTAGTGAGCGCCGGCGGCGTTGGCCTGGTCCTCCTGCGGCACCCAGCCTTCGCCGCCGTCCCACTCAAAGGAAGCGATCGTCAGCAGCGGGACCATCTGCGCCTCGCATAGAGCGCAGTACAGGTCGATCGGGTCGGTGCGGCCCCACGGGGGCCAGCCGCCGACCTTCCAACCGGGTGCGTTGCCCAGATGGATGGAGTAGAAGTCGCGCGGATACGCCGCATAGGAGCTGGCCAGGTCGGCGCCGCCCGCCTGCCACCTGTTCCAGTCCTCCAGCATCTCCTGCAGCTCCGGGCTCAGGTCAAGGCTGTTGGGGTACTCGGTGATCGCTTCCGGTGCCAGCAGGCACGGCTGCGGCACGTAACCCGGATAGTCAGCCTCGTACGGTTCCGGTGGTGCGACGAGGACGTCGCCGACGTCCGCGGCGGACCGCCAGAACAATGCGGTCGCCGGCTTGTAGTCCGGATCGTGCTCATACGGGCACCAGAGAATCTGAAGCAGATCAGCCTGCCCGGGCGGCCGCAACAGGGGTACGTCGCGCAGGAACAACTGAACCACGGGCAACATCGGGACCGGGCATTCCGCCGGACCGGGAAGGCCGGCTTCGAACCGTTCGGCAAGCCACGCGGCATTACGCTCCTTGAGAGCCTCTTCCTCGGGCGTGAGCGTGGACTCGAGGTCAGGGCGCCACCGGTACCGCAAGGCTCTCTCGAGCCGCACTTCGGTCGGCGACCGGCGGAATCCAGTGTCTACGTGCAGGTGCGCGTCCTCGCAGTGCGGCCACGGCTCTCCTGCCGGCCACAGCAACGGCCCGCCGACCGAGCTGTCCCGAACCGAAGGAGACCCCGGACGCGGATGCAGCCGTATCGCAGTGCGTGCCAACGGCGCCAGCTCGGGGAAGACCGCTGTCACCTCGACAGGCCGCGGTGGAGTGGTGCGTACGAAACTCATACCGGTGATCTTGTCACCAGCTACCGACAGCAGGGACCAGCCCACCCGGCACCCCCGGGCGGCCCAACCATACGAACGGGACCGAGGCCAACCACAACGCTAGTGCTGTGACCGCATAGGTTCGCCGGGGTTGCTGGATCACGCGGCGAGGATGGGTCTGCCGCCCCAACGAATACCCTTCTCGCTCCGGACACGGGCGCGCTCGCGGCGTTGGGCGGCCAGGACGTCGGGATGGCGGGCGTTGGCGTTGCGCCAGCGCAGGTAAGCGTGCAGCACGCGGGTCTGAACCGTGTGGTTCGGATGGTTCGAGTTCGCCAGGGTGAACTGCCGCAGCGGTCCGAAGTGCGCCTCGATCGGGTTGGCCCAGGAGGCGTTGGTCGGGGTGAAACACAGGTGGACGTTGTTGTTCTTCGCCCAGCGCAGGACCTTCCTGCCGTTGTGGGCGGAGAGGTTGTCCAGGGGGCGCCGTCCGGGCGGGCGGCCCGGATCGATCTGAGCGCCGCCAGCGTGTTCAGGGTGCCCTGCGGCGATGGTTGACGCCCCACAGGGTGTCGTCTCCGACCGAGTAGCAGCCGTGGAAGTAGGTGACGCCGTGGGTGCGCGTGTAGGTCGCGGGGAGCCGGTCGGGCCGGCCCCGCTCGGCCCAGCCGCTGCCGGCGGTGGGGCGGATGCCGAGCAGGCCGAACTCGTCGAACGCGAACGTGCGGTCGGGGAAGCGGTCCAGGACGTGCTCGATCCGCTCCAGTTTGGCGTCGAACTCGGGATCGGAGGACTCCTTCCAGGTCCTGGTGCGCTGGAAGGTGACACCCCGCCTGGCGAGCAGGCGGCGCAGGGCCTCACGGCCGATGCGGATCACCCGGCCGTGGACCTTGCGCAGGTAGGCGAGCAGTTTGCGGATCGACCAGCGGGTGAAGGGCTGGCCGAGCCGGGTCGGGCGGGTGGTGGCCGTCTGGACGACGAAGTCCTCGTCGTCAGTGCTGAGATGGCGGGGACGGCCTCCCGCCCACCGAGGGTCCAGGCAGGCCAGGCCGATCTCGTTGAACCGGTGGATCACGTCCCGCACCGTGTCCTCGTCGGCCTGGACCAGCCGGGCGATGACCGGGACCCGGTTGCCGCCGGCCGAGGCCAGCAGCATCATCGCCCGCCGGTGGCGCACGGTGTTGGTGCGGCCCCGACGCACGATCCGCTGTAACTGCTGGCCTTCCTGGTCCGTGAGTCTGCGAACCCTGACCGGCTCCGCCACCGGGGCCCCCTTTCAAGCCGAATGTCTCGCGACATCCAACCGGCCCAGGGCCCTCCGGCGCCAACCCGGTGAACCTATGTGGTCACAGCACTACACCCGCCGATGCTCGGGACCGTCGACTTCGACACTCCATAAGGGCCTTCTGCCTCGGTGTGGATCGCGATCTCCGCACCGGCACCCAGAATGGCCCTCATGCCACACCGTAACGCGCCACTGACCGAGACCGGACGCTAGGTGTGAAACTGCGTCCCATCCCGGCCTCGCCGTTCTCCATGAAGGCCAGGTCGTCGGGCCCGGGCGGCGGTGACCGCGTGGTTCGACCGGCCGGTGCGCCGCTCACGTCCACGGACGGGCGGACGTGGGCGACGCACCGTCTGCTGGGCGGTCCGTCAGCAGGCGCGCTGGTACGTGGCGAAGACGATCTGGTCGAGTGCGAGGATCTCGGTGACGCCCGGGGCCATGCACATGCCGGTGTCCGGGACGGAGCGGTAACCCACGACGATGTAGGCGCTGGTGGTGCCGCAGTTGTTCCAGTAGGAGTGGCCGGCGGCTTCGGAGTAGCCGCACGGGGTGGTGGCCTGGGTCGCGGCCGATGACGGCGTCGCCGAGGTGAGGAGCAGGAACGTCGATACGGCCGCCGTGACGGCGACGAGGAAATGCCGCTTGTATCTGGTCATGCGGTCCAGAATTCCGAGCGGCGCTATGCCGCTCCTATACACCCCGCATTCACTCCGCCTTTCCCCTTGCCAGGGGAAAGGCGGAGTGGAAAATGGGGGTCAGAAAACGGGCTGGGGAATCGCGGAGGTGATCCAGGCGGTGAGGGCCTGGGCGACGGGGCTGGCCGCGGCGACGGGGTTGAAGGCGGGGACGGGCTTGACCGCGGGAACGGGCTTGTCCACGGGGACGGGGATGACCGCGGGGACGGGGTCGAGGTGGACGATCTGTCCGGCGTAGGTGAGGCCGGCTCCGAAGCCGAAGAGCAGGACGTCGCCGCCGGTGTCGATGTCGCCGCGGTTGATCATGCGGGACAGGGCGATCGGGACGGTCGCGGCCATGGTGTTCCCGGTGGTCGCCACGTCGGTGGCGACGGGCACGCCGGACAGGTCGAGGTGGTTGGCCAGGGCCCGGATGATGCGCAGGTTGGCCTGGTGGGGCACGAAGCCGGCCAGGTCGGCGGGACGGATGCCGGCGTCCGCGCAGATCCGGGCGGCGATGGGGCCCAGGCTCGTCGCCCAGCGGTAGACGGCGCGGCCGTCCTGGCGCAGGACGCGGGTGTCGGGGTCGATGACGATCCGGTCGGCGTGCTCGCCGACGCTGCCCCACACCACCGGGCCGATGGCGCGGCGGTGGTGCGGCAGGACCACCGCCGCGCCCGCGCCGTCGGCGAAGAGCACGGCGGTGTCCCGGTCGGACCAGTCCAGCCAGGAGCTGGCCTTGTCCGCGCCGATCACCAGGGCGCCCCGGCTGGTGCCCGACCTGATCAGGGAGTCCGCCACGGCCAGCGCGTGGCAGAAGCCGGCGCAGGCGCTGTTGACGTCGAACGCGGCGGGCGCGGCCAGGCCGAGCCGTCCGGCGACCCGGGCGGCGACGGCCGGCATGGTCGACTCCGCGCTGGCGGTCGCCACGATCACCGTGTCGATGTCGGAGGCGGAGTCGAGGCCGTCCCGGTCCCGGGCAAGGTTGGCCAGGGCGTCGTGGGCGGCCGCGACGGCCATGTCCGCGACCGTCTCGTCCGGGGCGGCGATGCGGCGTTCGCTGATCCCGGTGCGGGTCAGGATCCACTCCGCGTCGACGGTCAGCCGTTCGGCGACCGCCTCGCTGGTCAGGACGGTGCCGGGCAGGTAGTGCCCCATGGCAGCGATCCGTGTGCCCGGGGCCGGGATTGATGGCATTGTCGTCTCTCCTCGTGTGATCAACCAGGAACCGGGACGCCCTGGGCAGCACCGAGGACTACTGTCGCCACCGCGGCTATATTTTTCTTCTACTTCCGGGCCTGCCGGGAATTTCAGGCGGGGCGTTCGGCCACCGGTTCTATTCGTGGACGTGCCAGGTCGAAGTAGTCGCCGGTGTCCAGGGCCACGGAGCGGTCCAGGCGGGCCGCGTTGAAATAGAGCCGCGGGCTTTCGAGGAGTTCCGGGTCGACGATCAGTTCCAGGTCGGGGTGGAACGCGAACGGCACGATGGATCCGCTCCGGCATCCGGTGAGGCGCTCGGCCCGTTCCAGCGAGGCGAATCCGGCGCGCGTGCCGCCCAGCAGGTCCCGGACGGCGTCCACGTCGACCCGCAGGTCGCCGGGGACGACGGCGAGGGCGTGGCGTGTGCCCCGGCCAGGTGTCCTGACCTGCAGGACCAGGCACTTGGCGGCCTGTTGCAGGGGGTGGCCGCGCAGGACGCTGGCCACGTCCGTACGGCCTTCCGCCGCGTGGTGGATCATCCGGTAACGGCACCCGGACCGGTCGAGGAGGTCGATGAGCCGTGTGTACGTGCTCGGTTCGGCCGGTTCACCGGGGCGGGCGGTCTCCGCCGGCTCGGCTGTGCGAGTCATCACCAGCAACTGGTTCACTCCTTTTCTGTTGGTGCGGGGGGAGCCGGTCGGCAGCCTCGGGCAGTCGGCCGGACCGCGTGGTCGCCCACGCGGTCCGGCCACGGGGGTCAGGCGGTCCGGTTGCCGTGCTCCGCGAGCATCTCCGCGAGCAGGCCGGAG
>NZ_JBSFJC010000097.1:0-32488 GCF_053597855.1 Kitasatospora sp. NPDC001225 | reverse complement strand
GCGGCCACGGGGGAGTCAGGGGACGTAGAGGCTCCGGGCGCCGGTGGCGCTCTCGTCGTCACCGGCGCTGATGCGGCCGAGCTCCTCTCCGTCGCAGTCCGGCCCCGAGTAGAGGGTCACGGCCGTGTCGGTGTTGTTGTCGACGATGCTGGAGTCCTCCAGGGGGTAGCAGCCGGAGGGGTCCGTGTAGACCTCCGCGTTGTTGAGGTAGAGGTTTCCGGTGGCCGCGGCGGCCGGGCCGACGGGCAGGACCAGGGCGGCAGCGGCCATCAACGGGACGCCGAGGGCGGCGCGGCAGGTGATTCTCATACCCTGCGCATATCCATTCCGGGCCGGTGCCGTGGCCGGGACGGGCAGGCGTCGCCCCTGGAGGGCGGGCCCGCTGGGCCGAATGCCGGACGAGTGCCGCCGGTACGGGCGAAGCGCCTACAGTCGGCCCGGACGTCATTCCGGACGAGCCGTCCGTTTCGGGGAAGGCACCGGAACGACCTCGACAGCCGGACGTCCACGGCGGTCACGGCGCGGCGCGCAACCCGACCCGTAGCGTAGGGGTGGCTCCGGCATGATCGGGGCCCGGAGCGGGTGCCGGGGCGGGAGACTGCCGACCATGGGGTTCCTTGCACGGCCGCGGTTCCACATGCCGTTCCGGTCCCGGCTCAACCCGCACGTCGATCAGGCCCGCGCACACGCCAGGGAGTGGGCCGGGCGGATGGGCATGTTCGACGAGGAGTACCTGGAGTGGCCGGAGCGATGGAGCGAGGACGCGTTCGGCCGGGCGGACTTCCCGCTGTTCGTCGCCCTGACCCACCCGGACGCCGGCGCCCACGAGTTGGAGCTCGTCACGGACTGGCACGTCGCCTTGTGGTTCGTCGACGATCTGTTCCTGCCGCTCGTCCGGCGCGACCACGACCGGGCGTCGGCCGAGGCCCGGGCGGAACGGCTGATGCGGTTCCTGCCGCTGGACGGCCTCCCACGGCCGCTCGTCCCGGACAATCCGGTGGAGCGGGCCTTCGCCGACCTGTGGTCCGGCACGGCCGCGACCATGACCCTGCCCTGGCGCGACCGGTTCGTCGGCAGCGTGCGGCGCTTCCTGGACGGAGTGCTGTGGGAGCTCGACCACGTCGACCACGCCGTGACCGACCTGATCGAGTACCTCGGGGCCCGCCGCGACTTCGGCGGCCTGCAGTTCACCGCCGTGCTGATGGAACACGCGGTCGGCGAGCTCCCGCGGCACGTCCACGGCCGCCGCGAGTTCCGCACCGCCCTGGACGCGTTCGTGGACGGCGTCAGCCTGCACAACGACATCGTGTCCTACGACCGGGAGGCCGCCGAGGGCACGGTCGGCAACAACGGTGTGGAGGTGACCCGCAAGGTCCTCGGGACCGACCGGCGCGGCGCCGAAGACATCGTCAACGCCCTGCTGACCGCCAGGGTGCACACCCTCGCCGGGGCCCCCGGGACCGTACCCCCCGACGCGGTGGAATTCGTCGGAGCCCTGCAGGAGGCACTGGCCGGTTCCTACCGGTGGCACGAGCTGACCGGCCGCTTCGGCCGAACGGCCTTCGGAGCCCTCGCGAAGCCCCGCGGGCTGGGCACCTCGGCGGCCTACGCCTTCCGGCCCGCGTCCTCGGCCGGGCCCCGGTCGACGTCGCCGTCGTCGCCGGCCGCGATCCCGTAGTCCTCGCTCACCGGTGGTCCTGCTGTCCCGCCGGCACCGTCGCCGTCTTGCCGGGCGCCCGCGGGCCCAGGAGCTCGCGAGCGCCCGGCAAGAGGGCGGGAAGACCACACGACCCTTCGGACGCGCGTCGGGTCGAGGCCGTGACCCGTGATCGACAAGGTCGTTGGTGATCCTCAGGGCAGGACGGGGGCCACATCCGTGAAGGCCGTCGCAAAGGCGTGCCCCCTTCGCCGGCTGTCCGGTCGAACGCGCACCGGACCACTTCCAGGGAGGTACAAGCATGTTTCCACCACGCGCTGCCACCGGCCCGGTTCGGACCCCTGTGGGGCTGCGAGGCCGAGGCCGCCGTCCTGGCCCTCTGCGACGACCTCGCCGCGGCCCTGACCGGCCCGGTCGCCCCCGCCGCGGCCGCGCGTATCGGCGCCCTGTGCGACCAGGTCGGCCTCCGGGCGGCCGAACCGCAGTCCCACTCCGTCCCCTCCCCGCTCGACGCGCCCACCCCCTGCTGAACCGCCGGTCGTCCCCGTACGCCCACGACGTACGCCCGTGACCCGGGTATCCGAACACCCACCCGCGCCCGCCCCGTCCCCGCGAGCAGCCGTCGGCCACGAGCAGGCAGCAGCACCTCCGCAGGAACCCGGACGAACGACCGCACCGTCCCCCGACACCGCACGCCGGCCCCGACCCCGCCCACGTTCCCGCCCCTGCTCGCCCGTCCCGGAGAACTCGACGTCACCGCACCCGAGTCGGTGCGCACGCTGGAGCACGCCGGGCGGTTGGTGTGCGACTTCCACGACGGGATCGACGAGGGCCCGGCCCGCCACGACGGGCCCGATCCCGCGCTCCTCGCCGAGCTGTCCGCCCCGTCCACGGAAGGGCCGAACGATGCGCGGCAGTTGATGTCACCGCACCCCCGGCAGCGACCGGCGGGTCCGGCGCGGGCATCGTCCCGTAGGGCGGGCAGGGACTCCTCGAGGCGGCGCCGGCGGCGTTCGGGCCTGGCGGCAGGCGGGGCAGCCGACGGCTGTCCTCGGCCGGGGGCCGCAGACTCACGGTCCGCGGCCGGGCGAGCACCGTCGCACGGTCGGGCGCGGCCCGGAACAGCGTCAGCGGAACGGCGAGCAGGGCGAACCCGCGTCGGCGACTGCCGCGTTCGCTGCTGGAGCTCACCGACGCCGCCACGCAACCCGTCCACGAAGCGGACGAGATGTTCGCGGCCATCGGCGCGCTCCAGGGCGCCCGCCCAGGGCCTCGAGCCCCGGCGGCGATCATGCGCGAAATAATCTTGGAAGGACACCGTCAAGCCGGGTACGATCCGCCGAGTACGAATCCGGGGGACTACACGGAGCTATCGGCTCGAGGTTCTTCTGCCGGGACAGGTGGCAGTGTGCCCGAAGCACGGGTGCCACGTCCTGACCGGCGGCGACCAGAGGTCCGGTTGGCACGCCGTGCGTAATGGGGGATGAGTCATGGCTGAAACCTGGACCGCGATGAGCCATGGGCTTCTCCGGCAGGCCGGCTTCGCACTGGACACACTGGATCCGTTGGCGCACGACCTCAGCGCCGAGCTGTCGGCGGCGCGAGCCGCGACGGACCACGCGGCCGAACTGGCCGACCAACTGGCGAAGATGATCCGCCAGGGTGACGTCGACGGCCGGCAGCGAGCGTTGTCCCGGCTCGGGCTGTTACGCGACCTCGCCGAAGAGGACGCCGCCGGGCTGCCGGCCGAGTTCGCCGAGTCACTGACGGGATATCAGGATGCGCTGCGGGGCCTGAAGAACAGTGTTTCCGCACTAGAGCAGCGGTACGCGGCAGCGCTGGAGGGGTCCCGGCGGTACGTCGCCCGGCTGTTCCGCGAGGACACCGCGCTTCGGCAGGTGCTTCTGCTCTCCAACGAGGCCCACTACCCGCGTTTCGCGTCCTGGCTGGACCGGGACGGCGCGCTGTCCGACCGGACCGGCCGCCGGATGACCGACCTGCTCACGATGTACCTGCAGCGGGTCGCTTCGAAGAACGAGACCACCTCCCACTTCGGGCCGGTGAGTGTGGGCTCCCTCACGCTCGAAGCGGGCGATCGAGACACGGCGGACGGTCTCACCTGGACGGATGGCCCGATCGAGCGCGTCGCCTTCTTCAGCCACTGGGCGGCGGAGCGCCTCGCGGAGACCTTCAGCGCCGACCCGCGGCTGCGCGGCCGGGTCCGGCCCCGCCTGCGACCGCTGGCCTTCCGGGACGGCGACCGGATCGACCTGTTCGCCTTCCGCACCCGGACCGGCATGCCCGGCGACTGGCGATTCGTGGTGGTGGGCAGCTCCGCCGTGGACGAGGCGGCCGACTGGCTGTGGTGCCACTGCGACGCCCGGCGCACCGTCGACGAACTCCACCGGGAATGGGCGGCGGGCACCGGACGCCCGGGCGCCGAACTGGACGAGGCGCTGAGCCGGGCCGAGGCGGACGGTTGGCTGGTGACGGCGGCGGAGATCCCGATCGGCGCCGTCAGGCCGCTCGACACGCTCAGTGAGCTGGTGGCAGAGGCGGACGGCGACGCCGGTGACCTCCACGCGGCCCTGGAACGCTTCGACCGCTTCCTCGCGGAGTTCCCGCTCGCCGCGGCGGCTGATCGGGCCGCGCTCCTCGCCTCGCTCAAGTCCGACTTCGAGGCGCTGACCGGTGGGGCCGCCGAGCGCCCCGGCGGCACCCACTACGCGGACCGGTCCCTCTTCTACGAGGAGGCGCACGGACCCCAGCGTGACCTGGTCGTCGGCCCGGGCCTCACCGACTTCGTCACCGGCGAGCTGACGCCCGTGTACGGGCTCGTCCTGCTCGCCCCGCGTCTGCGGATGCAGCGGGAGCGCGCGATCCTGACGCGGTGGGCACAGGACCGCTTCGGTATCGGTGTGGACGTCCCGTTGCACCACTTCTACCAGGCGTTCTTCGCCGACCGTCCGGAGCTGGAAGCCGCCTGCGCCGAGGTGGACGACGAGATCGCCGCCGTGGAGCGCGAGCTCAGGAAGGTCCTGCTCCCGGACACGGGCGAGGGCGCGGACCGGCGCGAGGTGCAGGTCGACCGAACGCGCCTCGAGGAGCTGATCGCCCGGCACTCGGGCGATGTGCCGGCCCTGTGCAGCCCCGACGTGATGCTCGCCGCCCGGGACGTCCGGGCCCTGGCCGATGGGGACTTCACGGCTGTGGTCGGGGACTGCCACGCCCTGCGTGACCCGCTCACCCACTCCAGTCTCGCCCCGTTGCTGGCCGCCCGCGCCGACGGCATCGTGGCCGAGGCCCAGCAGCGGTACGAGGAACTGCTGGATCCCGACGAGATCATCGTCGACCTGGCGCGTGCCCACCTCGACAAGACCGGTGCCCAACTGACCTACCCCTGCCCGGACGTCGAGGTGCACGGGCGGTCCGGCAAACCGCGCGACCAGGTCGTCCAGCCCGCACAACTGTCGGTGACGGTGGCGCCCGAGCACCTCGAGCTGCGAGCCCGGGGGGTGTCCGGCCGGCTGCGGCTCAAGTCCCCCTTCGCCGGTGGTCCGGGCATCCGCCACGATCCGCTTTCGGTGTTCGCCTTCCCCCGCCACTTCGGTGGAATCGGCATCCGCACCGACGACCTGGCGCACGTTCCCCGCATTCGCTGCGGCCGGGTGGTCCTGAGGCGTGAGAGCTGGCGGGTGCCCGTCTCCGACCTGCGCCCGTGGTCGCCCGGCGGCCACGCGGTGGCCGCGGACACGGCGGCGCACCTGGGGGCCGTACGGCTGCGCGAGCGGCTCGGGCTGCCCCGGTACTGCTTCGTGAAGATCCCCGGCGAGCCCAAGCCGGTCTTCCTGGACTGGGAGGCGCCCCTGCTGGTGCGCCAGCTCGTCCGGCTCGTCAAGGGCGCCGAGGGGGCGCTGGAATTCAGCGAGATGCTGCCCGGGCCCGACGGGCTCTGGCTGGAGGTGGACGGCCGCCGCCACACCAGCGAGCTGCGCTGCACGGTCTTCTCCCGGACGGACGCGCCCGCGTAGCCCGGCCGTTCCCCGAGCGCGGGCTGACGCGCCCGCCGGCCCGCCCCTCCACCCCCTCCACGCGCGCCCGCGCCTGCCCTCGCCCGCCTGTCGGCAGGGCCCTCGGCAGGCCGCGGTGCCCAGCCCGTACGGGCTCCCACCCTCCCACGAGCCGAGAGGTTCTCTTGATGGCGACCACGGACAGCCCGAGCCCGCCGGCCCGGTACTCCCGTTCCCCCCTCGCGTCGGGCCGACCCCGGTGGTCACTGGCGCCCACCGCGCTCGTCCGCCAGGCCGGCTTCCCGCTCGAACTGCTCTCCGGTCTGGTCGACGAGGGCGCCGACGCCGAGGCACGCGCCCTGTTCGACCGGTACGCCGCACTGCTGGAGGCCGCGGCCGCGGCGAAGGAGGAGCTGAAGCGGCCCCCGGTGGCCGCCGACGAGGCCCTCAGCAGGGCCGTCGGCGACGCGATCGGCAACGCGATCGGCATGCTGCGGCCGCTGACCGAGCCGGACCTGGCCGCGGCCACGCGTGAACTGGGCCCACGGAGCGGTCCGTTGGCCGGTTTCCAGAACCAGGTCACGGAACTGCGGCGGGCCTGCCGGGAGTTCGCCGAGAGTCACGCGCAGCGGATGTGGGAGGGGCGACTGGCCGTCGCCGAGGTCTTCGCCGACGAACGGCTCCGGGACGTCCTGCTGCTGTCGAACGACGCCGCCGCACCCCAGTTCCTGGCCTGGCTGGACGCCTTCGACCCGACGGTGACCGGTCGTCGGCGCGCCCACGCACAGAAGATGACCGACCTGCTCACGATGTACCTCCAGCGAGTCACCACGAAGAACGAGACCCACTCGCACTTCGGACCTCTGAACGTCGCCCGGGTCGCAGGCGGGGGGACACTCGACTGGACCGACGGATCCGCCGTCCTGCGCCGCGCCTACGTCAGCCACTGGGCGGCGGCCCGGCTGGCCAGGAAGCTCGGCGAGGACCCCGCCCTGCGCACGCTCGTCCGGCCCCGCCGGCTGCCGTTCGCCTTCCTCGACCAGGGCGACGGCGCTCACACAGGCGTCGACCTCTACTCGTGCGGCGTGGAGTCGGCCCCGGGTGTCGACTGGCGCTTCGACCGGATCGGACGCGTCGCCGTCGGTCCGGCCCAGGACTGGCTGCTGCGCCGACTCGACGGCGTCCGGACGCTGGAGGAACTGTCCGCCGAGTGGTACGGCAGGTTCGGGGCCTCCGCCGACGGCGACGGCGACGACGGCCCCGGGTTCGACGAGGCGCTCGCCGACCTCGCCGACCGCGGCCTGGCCACCGCCTGGCCGGAGGTACCCGTCGGGGATCCCCGGCCGCTCGCCGCACTGCGCGCGCAGCTCGTCGCCGCCGACGCCGGAGACCACCCCGCGATGGCGTGGACGGTTGAGCTGGAAGCCGCCGTCGCCGCCTTCGCCCAGGCCCCGTACCCCGAACGGCCGACCGCGCTCGCCGCTCTGAAAGCCCGCTTCGAGGAGCTCACGGCCGGCCCGGCGAACCGCTTCGGAGGCCACCACTACGCCGACCGCAGCGTGGTGTGGGAGGAGGCCCACGGCGAGCTCGACGACCTGCGGATCGGCTCGGAACTCGCCGAGGTCCTCAGCGAGGAGCTGGCGTTCGTCTACGAGATCGCGCTCGCGGCCCCCCGCCTGCGGCTGCGCCTGGAGACCGACATCCTCACCCGCTGGTTCCGCGACCGTTTCGGCCCGGACCGCCCCGTTCCGCTGGCCGACTTCTACCGTGCGTTCGTCGAGGACCGCGAGCAACTCGCCCTGCGCTGCTCCGACGTGACGACGGAGGTGGACCGGCTGCGGGCCACCGTGGCCCGGCAGCTGCTCGGCACGGCCGACCCGGCGGCCCGCGAGATCGTCGTGCCCGACGAGCGGATCGATGAACTCAGGGCCGGTCTCCCCCAGGGGCCCGCCGCCTTCTGTAACCCGGACGTGCTGCTCGCCGCGAGCGGGCCGCAGGAGAGTTCCAGGTCGTCGTCGGAGAACTGCACGCGGGCCGGGACCTGCTGACCCACAGCAGCCTCTCGGTCCAAGCCGTCGAGCGCGCGCCCCGACTGACCGAGGAGATCGAAGCGCGGTACCGGACCCTCCTGGCCGAGGACGAGATCCTCGTGGACGTGCTGCGCGGCCATCAGGACAAGACCGCCTGCCAGCAATCCTTCCCGGGACCGGACCTGGAGATCCTGGGCCGCTCGCCGAAGGACCGCGCCGATGTCCTGCACCCCTCGGACCTCCACCTGCTCCTGAACGGCCCCCGGCTGGAGCTACGCACCCAAGGGCGACCGGAAAGGATCCGGCTGCTCGCACCCCCCGCCGGCGGCTACACCCTCATGGACGACCCGCTGGCGCCCTTCGCGTTCCCGCGTCTGCACGGCGGCAACGGCCTCGACCTCGGCGAGCTCCCGCACGTTCCGCGCATCCGCCACCGGCGCACCGTCCTGCAGCGCGAACTCTGGCGGATCCCCGCCTCGGAGCTGCGCGGGTGGTCGCCCACCGGCAGTCCGGTGAAGGCCGACGACGCGGCCGAGTACCTCACCGCCTGCCGGCTGCGCGCCCGGTATGGGTGGCCGCGCCGAGTGTTCGCGAAGCTGCCCGGCCAGCCCAAGCCCGTCTACGTGGACTGGGACGCCCCTCTGATCGTCCGGCAGTTCTTCCGGCTGGTGCGCGGGGTCGAGGGAACGGTCGTGATCTCCGAGCTGCTGCCGTCCACCGAGCAGCGCTGGCTGCGGGTGAACGGAGCGTCGTACACGAGCGAGCTGCGCTACGCCGTGTTCGCCCCGAACGACGGCGGAGCAGCCGACGGACAGCCGGCATGACCCGGACCGCGGGTTCCGAGACCGCCTACCGCAGGCTGCTCACGGCCTCGACCATATCCGCGCTGGGCGACGGCGTCCGGTTCTCGGCCCTGCCGCTGTTGGCCGCGGCCCTGCTCGACTCCCCTTTCGCGGTCAGCCTGGTCACCGCCTCCTCCACCCTGCCCTGGCTGTTGCTCAGCCTCCCGATCGGCGCCCTGGCGGACCGGTGCGACCGGCGTGCGCTGATGGTCGCCGCCGACCTCCTGCGGGCCGGCGCGCTCGCCATCGCCGTGGTCCTGCTGCTGAACGACGCACTGCACCTGTGGTCCCTGGTGGCCGTCGCGTCGGTGCTCGGCATCGGTGAGGTCCTCTTCGACTGCGCCTCGTTCGCCGTGCTGCCCGCACTGGTGACGGCCGAGCGCCTGCCCTCCGCGAACGGGCGGTTGTTCACCTCCCAGACGCTGAGCCGCGACATGGTCGGGCACGTCCTCGGCGGCTGGCTCTTCGGGATCGGCCAGTTCGTGCCGCTGTTGGTGAACACCGTCTCGTTCCTGCTGTCGGCCGGCTTCCTCAGCGCTCTGCCGGCCAGCCGGTCGAGCCGTCCCGACACCCCCCGCAAGCTGCTCCAGGAGATCGCCGAAGGCATCGCCTTCGTCGCCCGCGACCGCCTGATGCGGGCGCTCACGCTCGCGGCGGGACTCGTCAACGCCGTCTACCTCGGGCAGATCGCGATCTTCGTCCTGCTGATCCGGGAGACCTTGCACGTCCCCGCGTCCAGCTACGGCCTGTTCGTCGCCGCCTCCGCGCTCGGAGGGGTGCTGGGCGGCGCGGTCGCGGACCGGGCCACCCGTCGGCTGGGACGCGCCCGCGCGCTCGCCGCCGCCCTCGCGGTGGTCGCCGCCTGCGGCCCCGTCATCGCCGCCACCACCAGCCCATGGGTCGTCGGCGCCGCCAACCTCGCCTCCGGCGCCGCCATCATGGTCTGGAACGTCGTGGCCGTCTCCGTACGCCAATCCCTGGTGCCCGAGCAGATGTTGGGGCGCTCCATCGGCGTCTACCGGCTCTTCGCCTGGGGCACGATGCCGCTCGGCGCCGCCCTCTACGGTCTGCTCGCCGACCTCTGGGGCACGCGCGCCGCGTTCCTCGCCGGCAGCCTCCTGGCGGTGGCGGCCCTGCTGCTGGTCGTCCCCGCCCTGCTGTCCGAGGCCCGGCTCGCCAGGGCCGATCCGGCCGTGCCCGCCGTCGACCAACCGAAGTCATAGCCCTGCGATGAAGGGACAGTCGTGATTGCTGTAGAGAATGAGGCCGCCCTGGTCGGCATGGCGGTGTTCCGTGCCGCCGCCGAGGTGCGCAACCGGACCGTCGTCACCGCGGGCGGGGAGCGCCACCCGGTCTCGCCGGTGTCGGGCGGGTTCGTCGCACTGCGTCCGCGCGGATTCGAGCAGGACCTGACCGCGTCGCTCGGTGCCCTCGGCTGGGGGCGCCCGGTGGCCTTCGTCGGGGACCAGTGGGGGCTGGCAGGGTTCGCCGCCGCGGCCACCGAGTCCGCCCTGCTGGAGGCGCCGTCCGGGGCCGCCCGGACGGGAGTGTCCTTCGTGATGCCCGACGCGTTCCTCGCCCGCAGGAAGTCGGCCATCGAGCGTCGGCTGGAACGATGTCGCACGAAGCCGCGGGGTGCCGTCCAGACCGTCCACGCGGTCGGGGTAGGCCCCTGGACCGTCGCCGACCCCGCAGAGGCCGTCCGGGCGCTCGAAGGAGTCGAGGACATCGTCATGTCGGACTGGACGCACGCCAACACCTTCCCGCTGCTGCCCGACCACGACCGGCTGACCGCACACGTCCTGCCGTACGAGTTCGGCGACTTCGACGCCAACATCCACCACGTCGACGACGCGTTGCGCGGCCTCCACGAGAAGGGGGTCGACCGGGTCGGCCTGCTCATCGAGGGGAATCCGGACACCTACGACGTCCTGGACGGCCTTCCCGTCACCAACCGGGAGATCAGGGTCACCCCCGGTGTGCCGATCGGCCTGCTCGCCGCCTCCCACAACGCGGATCGCTTCCGCACCGACCCGTTCGCGCGCTCCTTCGCCTACTTCTCGGGCCTGCACAGTCGGCACAAGCTCCCCGCCGAGCAGTTCCTCGGCGAGCTCACCTGCTACCTCGCCGCCGGAATCACCTGCGTGCTGGTCGAGATGTACAAGGGCGACGTCGAACTCGCCCTGCGCGCCGCCCGGCTGAGCGGACGTCCGGCCACCGCCGTGCTGATGAGCGACTACTTCTCCGGCTCGGAGAACACCCTCGTCCTGAACCGGCCCGACGCCGAGGCCGCCCATCACGCCGCCGAGGCCACCCGAGGCGGCCTGTGCACCATGCTCATCACCGACGAGGAACTGCGATGACCTCCGCGCCGACCCCCGGCCCCGCCCTGCCCGCCGTCCTCTTCGACGCCGCCGACACCCTCGTCGAGCTCGTGCCCGCGATACCCGAGCTGCTCTCCACCGCCTGGCTCGGCCGGGACGGGGCCCCCGACACCACCGCCGTCCGCCAGGCGCTGTGGGCCATCGGCTCCGAAGGCGACTGGCCCGACGACGAACCCGACCCCGAGCGACGACTCGCCATGTGGAGCCGGTTCTGCCGCGAGGCGCTGCGCAGGGCCGGGGGCAACGCCTCGGCCGAGGCGGCCGAGCGCGCGGCCCGGCACATCCTCGACCCGGCCCGGTACCGTGCCTACCCCGACGCCGTACCGTGCCTGCGGGCCCTGCGCGCGGCCGGCCACCCGCTCGCCCTGGTCTCCAACTTCGACCGGTGGCTGCGCGACATCCTCGACGGCACCGGCCTCACGGGGCTCTTCGACACCGTCGTCATCAGCAGCGAGGTCGGGTTGGAGAAGCCCGGACCGGAGATCTTCGTCCTCGCCTGCGAACGGCTCGGCCGTCCACCGGGGGAGTGCGTCTTCGTCGGCGACTCGGTCGTCATCGACGTCGAGGGAGCCCAGAGGGCGGGTCTGCATCCAGTCCTGCTCGACCGCTACGCTCGCTTCCCCGGCTTCACGGGCCCCCGCGTCACCACCCTGGACGGCTTCGCGGCCCTGGCCACCCATCTCCCGATCCCCGCCGGAAGGACCGCCCAGTGACGACAGACCCCCGACACGGCGAGCCGGACACCCACGAGCTGGACACCCACGAGGTGGCCGTCCGGGTGGCCCGGGAACGCGGGATCGAACTGCGCGGCCTCGCCGGGGAGGGCGTGGACTTCGCCGTCTACCGCGCCCACTGCGCCACCCACGGCGAGGTCGCCCTGCGCGTTCCCCGGCACCGGGTCTACTCCGCGCCCTACGGGCGGGTGGAGGCCGGTGACCTCGTCCGCCAGGAGCACGAGATCGCCGGGCTCCTCGCCCGCCAGGGCCTGCCCACCGCCCCCGCGCTCGAACTGATCACCATGGCGGACGGCCTCGTCGTCTCCCTCGCGGGCTACGTGCGGCACGACGGGCTGACGGTTTCCCCGAAGGAGGTCGGTGCGTTCCTGGCGGCCCTCCACCGGGTGGAGCCACCGTCGATCGAACTCGCCTACCAGGAGCCCGGGGACTTCCCGTCCTTCCTCACCACGCGGCTGGTGACCCGTCACGCGACCCTGCGCGGGTTCGCCCCCGACCTGCCCGAGCTGCCCCATCCCGACGGGATGCGCGCGGTGCTCGAAGCCGAGGAGGGCGAGCCGCGCCTGCTGCACCTGGACGTCCGTCGGCAGAACCTGCTCGGCAGCGGGGGGCGGCTCACCGCCGTCGTCGACTGGTCCAACGCCCTGGTCGGCCCGGTCCTGATGGAGCTGGCCAGGGTCGCCGAGTACGCCAGGCTGGCGGACAACGGCATCGACGCGGACGGCATCCTGGCCGGCTACGCGGACTCGGCCGAGCTGCCCGACCTGTACTCCAGGGCCGCCCTCCTGCACCGGCTCGACACCGTCGTGATGCTGGCGCTGGTCTTCCACTCGGTGGCCCCCGACCCGGCCCGCGCGGCCGATCTGACCGCCCGCGCCCGCCACCTGCTGGAGCGCCTCCGAGGCTGAACCGCCACACGGCCGGCGTCCGACACCGGACACCTTGATCATCCTGTGGGACTGCACCGGCGACCCGAACGAGAAGTTCCAGCTCATCGCCGTACAGGCCTGACCGTAACTCCGGATCAAGAGTGGTGGGGTGACCGTGGCCGGATGCCACGGTCACCCTTCCGGTTTCAGCCGGTTCGGCCGATTCGGCCGTGAGCGGCCCGTGGAACGCGCCGTCGCCCCACCGTCGGCGGCGAGGTACCGCGCGGACGTGAGGTCCCGGGGGATGCCGGATTCGTTGGCGCTGGTGCCAATGGTGATGGCCAAGCCCTTCTGGTTCGTGGCACGGCTGTACATGGCGGTCAGCGGGCTGAGGACCAGCACGACCGGTGCGTTGCGGTCGAGGACGGCCTTCCCGCCACGGATCGTGGGCGGTGCCGGTGACCGCGATCGTCCAAGTCCGGGTGCCCCCGTCGGATCGTCGCGCGCGCAGCCGAGGCAGACGCGCGTGTCGGGCGATGCGACTGCTGCGGGCAGGTGTCACTGCGGCGGCCTGCGAGTCTTGCCGTCACCATGCACTGCGGTGGTGCTGCTCGTACGCCGTCGGGCGTCGCGTTCCGGGTTCTCCGACTCCAGGTGCAGGAGCTGCGCGATGACCACGTTGGCGACGCCGTCGTCGATCTCGGTGCCGAGGAAGACGATCCGCTCGTTCAGCAGCCGGCTGAAGACGTCGTAGGACCGCTCGCCCTGCGCGGTGCGCTGGACGACGTAGGGGACCGCGTACGAGCCCATGTCACAGCCCCATCCGTCGGCGGGAGGAGGCCGGACGGATGTCGGCGACCGACTCCACCACCCGGTCCACGATCCCGTACTCCCTGGCCTGTTCGGCGGTGAACCAGCGGTCCCGGTCGCCGTCGCGCGCGATCGTCTCCTCGCTCTGCCCGGTGTGCTCGGCGGTGATCCGCTCGATGGCCCGCTTGGTGAACTGGAGGTTCTCCGCCTGGATCTCGATGTCCGCGGCGGTGCCGCCGATGCCGGCCGAGGGCTGGTGCATCATGATCCGCGCGTTCGGCAGCGCGAACCGCTTGCCGGGCGAGCCCACGGCGAGCAGGAACTGGCCCATGCTGGCGGCGAACCCCATCGCCAGCGTGGAGACGTCGTTCGGGATGAGCCGCATGGTGTCGTAGACGGCGAGCCCCGCGCTGACCGACCCGCCGGGGCTGTTGATGTACAGGCCGATGTCGGAGCGCGGGTCCTCCGCCGACAGCAGCAACAGCTGTGCGCACACCCGGTTCGCCGACACGTCGTCGACCTGGGTGCCGAGGAGGACGATCCGCTGGGCGAGCAGCTGCGCCGCGAGGTGGTCGTCGAAAGGGCTGGGCGGGGTGTCGCCCTCCCCCGCGCGGGGCGGGGGCGTGGTGAGTGGAGCCATCTGCTCTCCCTGGTCGGGGCGGAGTTGCCGTCCACTCCACTGTCGACCCGCGAGCGCTCCCCGATGCCGTCCTTCTGCCCGCCGCAGATTCGCCACGGGCAGAGCCGGGAGCCGGGCCCCGGCCCGCGTCAGCGCGGGTAGGTGCGGAACCTCGCCTTGCGCAGGCGGTACCACCGGGCGACCGGATCGCCAGGCCAGTCGTCCGGTCCGTCCTCGGCTCCGTCCTCGTCGAAGCCCTCGGGCACCGCGCGGGCCATCGCGTCGCGCGCCTTGAGCAGGAGGTCCCGGCCTTCCCGCCAGGGCTCGGCGTCCCCGCCTCCCGGCAGTCCGTCCGGTCCCGCCACCAGTTCCGCACCGGCTTCCAGCGCCTCGGCCAGCCTGGCCAGACTGTCGCGCAGCACGGCCGCGATCTCCCGCGGATCCGGATCGTCCAGCCCGCGGTAGGAACAGTGGTGATCCATCGCGTAGGAGAACACCTGGACGGCGTCGGCCAGTTCGCGGACGGCGTGGTCGCCGACGGGGCGGTCCAGCTCGGAGGTGTCGTTCATGGTGTCCTTCGGTCCCGGTCTGCGCTCAGCCCGAAGGCTACCGGCGCACTACCCCGAAGGCACCGGGGTTTCCGGCCGGTGCACCGGCACCGGCAGCCCGGCGCGCGCCGCCCCTCGGCCCGGCAGGCCCGGGAGCCGGCCCAGGGCGATCCCGACGTCGCCGCGGTACGCGGCGAGGCTCCGCTCGGTGCGCCCGCCGGCCAGGCTGGTGGTGATCAGGCGGTTGCCGCCGAGCGCGACCCGGCCGCCGTCCGCGGTGAGCATCGAGCAGGTCGTCGAGCGGGTGAAGTGGGAGTCCGGCGCGGTGGCCTGCCACCGGCAAGCCGGGCCGAAGTCGGCTGGGCCGATCAGGAAATCAACGGCCGCTGGCACGACGGACCCCCGTTCTGAACCGCCAGGTCGGCCTGCCTGGTGGCCAGGCGAGCGGGCCGACCCCGTCGGCTACGCGCAGGTGTCACGTATATCGGCACACTGAGTCCTGCCGCGGACCGGACGGTTCCGTGGCTTTATCAGCGCTCTGGACTGCAGCCCGGGCAGATGTTGTCGTCGTTGAACTCAAAGTGCACGCCGCTCGGCTGTAGATGGTTGGACCTGCAGACAGTGCACAGGTCCCCGCCGCAGTTTCCGCAGCCCACGTAGCGGCCGCCGGCGTACTCATAACGCCGCTTCTCAATCCATGGGGCATCACATGTCATACCGGGTCTCCCTTCAGCGAGATCATCTCCGTTCGCCTCGGGTTAACGAGTGCACCCACACGATGGTTGCAGGAGGCAGGACGTACAGCCGCCGAGGGTTCTCCGCGCCTGCGGCAGGCCTTGAGGGTGGCCGGGACGGCCGGCGGCAGGCCACTCAGCGGCTCCCACTCGCCGCCGACAGCTCCGTCCACCCGCACACCCGCCCGCGGCTGCCGAGCGGCTGCCAGATGGGTGCGGACGGTCCGCGCTGGACCGGGTCCTCGATCCGGGCGGCGACGGCCGGGACAGCGGCCGGCATCTCGGCGACGGCCGGGTTCTCCTCGGCGGCCAGCCGCGGGTCCGCCACCGCCGAGCGCACCCCGGGGGCCGCCATGCCGACCAGGACCACCAGCAGCCACGGGAAGGAGCGCCGGCGCCGCTCCCACGCCCGGCCCCGGCCGTCCGGACCCGATCGCTCCCACAGTAGGGCGCAGGCCGCCGGCTGCGCCGCGGTTTCCTCGGTGCCGACCCCGGGGCGGTGCCGTTCGACGCCGGCGCCTGGCGGATCCACTGGACCTGGGGCCCGGGCACCGGCGCTGGCCGCCCCGAGCACGACGGCCAGGGGACGATGCGGTGCTCACCGTGCTGCTCATCGGCCCTCGCTGTTGCCGCCGCCACGCTCGCGCGGCGCCGTTCCGGCGCCCGTGCCGCGGCTCAGGCCTCTGCTGACGGACCCTTTCAAGCACCAGGTCAGCGCGAGCGGCTGAGCAGCTCGGCCGTCTCGGCCCGTCGGTTCCAGGCGATGACGGCCAGCGGCACCATGAAGATGAACGGGGTCCCCGCGTTCTCGCCGTGCATCGCGGTGAGCTGGGTGACGAACGCGAACGCCAGGAAGACGATCAGTGCCGTCGCGGCCGGCCCGGCCAGCCGGCGGACCAGCAGGCCGACCGCTCCGGCCAGTTCCACCAGTCCGGTCAGGTACATGAACCAGTGGCCTGCCCCGATGGCGTCGAAAACGGTCGTGGCGGCGGGGAGCGCGAGCAGCTTGGGCAGCGCGCTGGCCAGGGCGAAGAAGAGTGCGAGCAGGATTCGCAGCGTCCAGACCACCCGGACCACGGCCGTGCTGGACTTCGTGGAGGTGGCGGTGGCGGTGGAGGTGGCGGTGGTCGTGGTGGCGGTGCTGGACATTTCAGGTCTCCCTGGTCGGCTGTCGTTGCTTTCTCAGGTTTGACCGCCGCTACCGCCTGAACTCATCGCTCTCGGGAGGAAAAGTCTTCCGGCAGCCCCACCTCCAGTACCGGCGGCTCGCCGCTGACCCCCGCCACCCCGGCCCGCGTGCCTACCGCTACCACGCCCTGCCCGGCCACACCGGCCACCGCGTCTTCGGCTCCTACGTCGAGAACGGCGCCTCCCCCCGGTGGCGGGCACCCGGCAGCGCGCGGAGGCGCCGGCCGCGTGCACGACCAGGAGCTCCGGGTCCAGGGCCCGTACGTTCCCCGGAACGACCAGCCGGATGAGGTCGAGCCGACCCGCCGACCCCTGCGGCCCGCCCCTCTATCTCCAATGACCATTGTTCCTAGAATGGCCGCATGGAGCACATCGAAGCGATCGCCGCCCTGCACGACCCCGTGCGCCGCCGCCTCTACGCGTACGTGGCGGCCCAGGGCCGCGAGGTGGGCCGGAACGAGGCGGCGGAGGCCGTCGGGGTGGCGCGGACACTGGCGGCGCACCACCTGGAGAAGCTGGTCGAGGCCGGGCTGCTGGAGAGCGGCAGCCGCAGGCTCACCGGGCGGTCGGGGCCGGGGGCGGGGCGGCCGGCGAAGGTGTACACGCGGACGCGCGCCGAGCGGGTGGTCTCGCTGCCCGCGCGCGACTACCGGACGGCCGCCGAACTGCTCGCCGAGGCCGCCGAGCGGGCCGGGCTGGACGACGGGCTGCGCGCGGCCGCGCGGCGGCGGGGGGAGGCCGAGCGCGGAGCGGCCGCGCCCTGCGGGGGGCTCGACGAGGCCGTCGCGCTGCTGGCCGCCCGCGGGTACGAACCCCGCCTGGAGGAGGGGGCCATTCGCATGCGCAACTGCCCCTTCCACTCCGTCGCCGAGCGCTTCCCGCCCCTCGTCTGCGGCATGAACCTCGCCCTCCTGGAGGGACTTCTCGGCGCGGACGGTGCCCTCCACGCCCGGATGGACGCCCGGCCCGGGGAGTGCTGCGTGGTGGTCGAGCCTTCTAAAAACAATATTGATTGACATAGAAAGAAGGCCCGTGCTGGGATGGCGCCATGACCTCCCACCACCTCGCCCAGTTCAACGTCGCCACGCTCCGCCACCCCGTCGACGACCCGCGCATCGCGCCGTTCGTCGATCTGGTCTCCCCGGTCAATGCCGCCGCCGACACCGCCCCCGGCTTCGTCTGGCGGCTCGCCGCGGACGGGAAGGACGACGCGACCGCCCTGCGCCCGGCGGGCGAGGACGTCATCGTCAACATGTCGGTGTGGGAGAGCCGGGAGGCGCTGTGGGAGTTCACCTACCGCAGCGGGCACCTGGAGGCGATGCGGCGGCGGCGTGAGTGGTTCGAGCGGAACGTCGAGGCGCACCTGGTCCTGTGGTGGGTCCCGGCCGGGCACCTGCCGGACGTCGACGAGGCCCTGGAGCGACTGGCCGACCTGCGCGCGAACGGCCCCTCCCCGCGCGCCTTCACCTTCAACTCCCCCCGTACTCCGGACGGAGCCGCACCACACCCGGGCGCGTGATCGGGCCGCTCCTCCGCCACCGCCGAGCGGACCCGGCGTCCGCTGTGCCGGCCAGGACCACCAGCAGCCGCGGGAACGAACGCCAGCGCTGCTCCTCGCCGGTGCCCACGGTGTACGCGGGCTCGGCGGCGGGCCGGTACACCCCGGCCTGGCCGGCGGGCAGCTCCGGGGCGGGGAGGCCGAGCGGGCCGCAGGCCTCGCCGCGGGCGCGGGCGCCGGCGACGAAGGCGGCGTGGATCCGGCCGACGTCGAGCAGGTGCTCGCGCCCGTGCCGCCCGGCGCCACAAGGGATGCCGGGCGGGCCGGTTCAGCGCAGCACCTCCAGCTCCGGCCAGTCGTCGCCGGGCCGATCGAGGAAGTCGGTGGGCCGCCCCGTCAGGTACCGCGCGAAGAAGGCGGCGACGGCGGTGCGCTGGGCGGCCAGGGAGCGCCGGGGGTCGACGGTGCCGATGAGTCCGGCCGCGTCGGGGACCGGGAGGCGGCGGACGAGCTGGGGCAGGAGGACCTGGAGGTCGGTGTACGAGCCGTGGGCGGCGTTGCGCAGCCGCAGGGCATGCCGCAGGCCGGTGGACGCCGCCCAGCACGAGGCCCAGCTCGGTTCGGTGCGCAGGGTCTTCGTGCCGGAGGCCATCAGCAGGAAGGGCTTGGCGAGGCCGCTGTCGGCGACGGGTCCGAGGAGGGCACCGTCGAGGTCGGCCGCCGCGAGGACGCGGGGCTCGTCGTGGGCGAGCTGGGCGGCGACGGAGCCGCCGAGGGACTGCCCGAGCACGCCGGTCCTGGCCGGGTCGGCGGCTTCGGCGAGCCCGTCCGGGAGCGGGCCGGTGCCGGTGTCGGTGCCGGTGTCGGGGCGGTCCCCGCGGGCGAGGCGGTCGAGTGCGCCGAGGACGAAGCGGGCGTCGGCGAGGCGGGCCCGGGAGTGCCCGGAGAGGAGGGCGGCGACGACCTCCGGGGTGAGGTCGTCGGGGAGCGGGAGGGCGCGTTCGACACGGCCGCCGGGGAACTCGACCTGTTCGGCCTCGTACGTGGAGTCGAGGGTGACGACGATGTGGCCGCGGCTCGCCAACTCCTCGACCAGGGTGGTGCCGAGGGCGCGCGTGCCGCCGTCGCCGGGGGAGAACAGCACCACGGGCAGCCGGCCGGCGCGGCGGGCGACGGGCGCGCCGGTGCGGGCGTGGGTCCTGATCCCACGCCAGTCGGCGGCGCCGGCGGGGACACCGAGGGCCGGTGCGGAGTGCGCGTCCCAGTCGGCCGCCGCGGCCGGGGGCAGCCAGGGGGCCGTCGGGTGCCCGGCGCCGGGTTCCGCCGGGTACCAGAGGCCGGCCATGAGCTCCCGGTAGGGCTTGGCGGGGAGGAGGGGGTCGGGGCGGCTGTCGTCGACCAGGTGCAGCGCGACGGTGCCGACGGGCCAGGGCCCGGTGGGCGCGGGCAGGCGCAGCGGGACGGGGATGCCGGTCGGGGCGGCGGGGCGGCTTCCCGGGGCGGGGGCGGCGGCCACGGTGGCGAGCGCGGCGACGCCGAGCGTGCCGAGCAGGGCGCGGCGGGTCGGGGGCATGGTCGGGGGCATGGCGCGTACTCCTCGGGCGGTGCGGCTGCGGGTCGCCACCAGGGTTCCGCCGCCGGGGGGTGCGGGGCGCCCTGCCGGGGGACGATCCCGCCGGTGGGCACGGGTCGCCCCGGCGCGCGTTCGCTCCTCCGCGCGGAGGAGCCCCCGGTGTCCCGGGGTCTCCCTCGATGTCCGCCGGCGGGCGGACGCCTTCGCGGGTGCGAGGGCCCTACCGTGGGGCTCCGGCGAGGACGCCGGACGACGCGGACGCGAGGACGGACACGATGACCGAGACCGGCGCGGTACGGACGGGCCCGCCGGGAGCCCTCGCCCGGCTGCCGGGGCGGGTGCCGCCCCTGGCGGCGGACGCCGCGCTCGCGGCGGCCCTGTTCCTGGTGACACTCGGGCCGGGGCGGGTGGCGAACGGTACGGGCTTCGCGCTGCAGACCGCCCTGGTGCTGCCGTTGGTGTGGCGGCGGCGGGCGCCCCGGGCCGCGTTCGGGGTGATCGCCGCCGCGGCGCTCGCGCAGTGGCTGCTGGGTGTTCAGCTGCCCGCCGACGCGGCGTTGCTGGTCGCCCTCGGGACGGTGACCGCGCGGGCGCCGTACCGGTCGGCGTGGGCGGCGGCTCTGGTGGCGGTGGTCGGGGCGGTGCTGGCGGCGGCGCGCTGGGCGCCCGAGGGCCGGTTCCCCGCCTCGGCCGCCGCGATGACGGCGGCGGTCGCCGCGAGCGCGCTGCTCGGGGCGAACGCCCGGATCCGGCGGGCCGCGCGGGCGGAGCGGCTGGCGCGGCTGGAACTGGACCGCGACGAGCGGGAGCGCCGGGCGGTGGAGGAGGAACGCGCCCGGATCGCACGGGAGTTGCACGACAGCGTGACGCACGGCCTGTCAGTGGTGGTGGCGCTGGCGGACGCGCTCGGGCACGCGAGGCCGGCCGACGCCTGCGCCGTGACGGCCCGGATCGCGGAGACCGGGCGGCAGGCGCTGACCGACATGCGGCGGGCACTGGGCCTGCTCCAGGACGCCGGTCCCGACGCCGGCCCCCACACGGGGCCCGGGGACGACCGGCGGTCGCCGCCGGGGATCGGGCAGCTCAGGGCGTTGTGCGAGCAGATGGCGGCGGCGGGCCTCGTGACCCGGCTGCGGGTGGACGGCGAGGCCGCCGGGGTGCCGGCCGCGGCGCAGCTGACGGTGCACCGGCTCGTCCAGGAGTCGCTGACCAACGCGCTGCGCCACGCGCCGCAGGGGTCGCGCGCCGAGGTACGGGTGTCCTGCGCGCCGGGGGCGGTCACGGTCGAGGTGACCGACGACGGGCGGGCCGCCGGGACCGGGCGGCCGGGATCCGCCGGGTCCGGGCGGGGTCTGACGGGGATGCGGGAGCGAGCCGCGGCCTTCGGCGGGGTGCTGGAGGCGGGCCCGCGGCCGGGCGGCGGCTGGCGGGTCTTCGTACGGCTGGATCCCGGGGGCGCGCCGTGAGCGTCCGGGTGCTGCTGGTGGACGACGAGGAGCTGCTGCGGCTGGCGTTCGGCATGATCCTGCGCGCCGAGCCGGACATGGAGCCGGTCGGGGAGGCGGCCGACGGGGCGGCGGCGGTGGAGCTGGCGCGGCGGCTGCGGCCGGACGTGGTGCTGATGGACGTGCGGATGCCGGGCACCGACGGCATCGGGGCGACCCGGCGCCTGCTGCGCGAGGTGCCCGGGACGCGGGTGCTGGTGCTCACGACCTTCGACCTGGAGGCGTACGCCGTCGAGGCGCTGCGCGCCGGGGCCTCCGGCTTCCTGCTGAAGAACAGCCGGCCGGAGGAACTGCTGGGGGCGATCCGCGACGTGGCCCGGGGGGACGCCGTGGTCTCCCCTCGGGTGACCCGGCTGC
This sequence comes from Kitasatospora sp. NPDC001225, assembly GCF_053597855.1. Lineage (NCBI taxonomy): Bacteria > Bacillati > Actinomycetota > Actinomycetes > Kitasatosporales > Streptomycetaceae > Kitasatospora > Kitasatospora sp. NPDC001225. Next base: position 11,130 of record NZ_JBSFJC010000097.1, on the reverse strand, counting down.
TGCTGGACCGCTTCGCCCACCGGCTCCCCGCCGCCGGAGACGGGGGCGGGGGCGGGGGAGGGGGCGACGCGGAGCGGCTGCGCGTGCTGACCGCGCGCGAGCGGGAGGTCCTGCTGGGGGCCGCCCGCGGCCTGACCAACACGGAACTCGCCGCCGCCCTCGGCCTCGCGGAGCCCACGGTGAAGAAGCATCTCGGCCGGGTCATGGCCAAGCTGGGCCTGCGGGACCGGGTGCAGGCGGTGATCTTCGCGTACGAGTGCGGGCTGGTCGGGCCGAGGTAGGCGCGTCCGGCCGCCGTCCGGCCGCCGTCCCCGCCGCCGCCGCCGGTCCGCCCGCCGGGTCCCCGCGCGCCGCCGCTCGGCCCGTCGGGAGCCGCTGGCGCGCCCGTGGCGAAGCAGCCCGTCCGGGCGCACGGTGTCTTCCCTGCCTTCGGCGAAGTGGTGGGTGGTCAGCGGGAGCACGGCTTGCCGACCCCTTGGATCCCGCCGACCTCTCGGGTCCTGTCGGACCCGGCTACGGCCGGTACCGGTCGGCGAGGTCGCCGTAGCCGCCCGCTGTCCAGACCGCCTTGCGGAACTCCGCGAGGCCGAGCGGCCCTGTTCCCTGGCCGGCGGCGGGCGGGAAGTGCGTGGTGCCGCAACGGGCGCAGTACCAGGCCTGGTTCCAGAGCCGTTCGGCCCGGGGTCGGCCTGCCAGGTGCCGCCGCCTGGCGAGGAACAGTGCGGTCGCGCCCGCCAGCAGGGCGATCGCGACGGCCATGATCAGACACGACCCCCAGAGCGGGACCAGCGCGTCGTTCGCGTCGGCGAGCGCGGCCGCCGTGTGCGTGGCCGGGGAAGCCGGAGCGGCCTTCGGAAGGTCGCCCGGGAGGAGGTCGGTGGGGAAGTCGTTCGGGAACCCCGGGTGCGCGGTCACCCAGTCCGGCGGCGAGAGGTCGGGCTTCCGGGCGACGGGCGCGTCGCGCGCCATGGTCCCCTGGACGAAGGTGAAGACCGCCCCGACCAGCGTCACGAAGCCCAGGGATGCCAGCGTCTGGACCGCCGTGCCGACCGCGGGCGGCGCGGGCGCCAGGGCCCGGCCGAGGGCGGAGACCTCCTCGCGGGTCTCAACGCGGCCGTCGCGGCCGGAGGAGCGCACGGTGACGTTCCGCCGCTCGCCCAGGTGGACCGCCGGCACACTGCGGACCTGGTCGGTCAGCGCGCAGCTCGGGCAGGGCGTCAGGGCACCGGGCGGCGGTGGCGCAAAGACGGCGTCGTTGATCGGCATGTACGGAAATCCCCCCAGGAGCAACGATGGTCGGGCGACCGTTCGTATCCGGGTGGACGCAGCCGCACGGCCTCCGGTTGCCACTGCCCCGACCGCCCCCGTGCCCGCCGCTGCGCACCACCTGCTCCGGAAGGCGGCCACGCCGCCCGACCGCCGCCCTTCCTTCAACACGATGGGCACGGGCGGGCAGAGACGCCTTGGAGAGTCTCCGGCGGGCGACGGGCCATCGTCGCCTACCGCGGCCGCGTCCACCCGGCCGTCGACCGGGACTCCGCCGACGCGATCGACGAGGCCGTCGCCGACCCCGGTCGGGCGCGTAGTAGGCCACCCGTACGACCCGGACGGTCTCGCCGGCGGTGTCGTCCGACAGGCGGTCATGACCGTTTGACGGGCGATATTGACCGGTGCAGTCGAACTGTCGGTACGGTCAGCTCATGGAAGAGCTGCCCGAGGGCGTGGACCGCGACATCCTGGACCGCCGGATAGGCCGTGCGATCAGGGCGATCCGGGACGCGTCCGGCTGCACGCTCCATGAAGCACTCGACGTATTCACACAGCGGTACGAGGAGCTCCGCCGTGATCGGCCTGGTGACTTCCAGCTGAGCCGCGAGGAGTACAGCCGGGACGTCTACACCTGATCCGATCGAACTCGCCTGTCAGCGGACACGGGTGACCGAGCAGACCGGCCAGGAGACCACCCGCGGGAGCCGGCACGTCGTCGACGCGGTGACGGCACCGCCGGCGTGCGAGCGGCTCGCTGATGAGGCGCTCGCCCTGCTGGCCGCCGAGGAAGAGGCCACGGCCGAAGGCCGGCCCGGTGCCGTCCGGCGGACGCGTACCGGCCCGCACGAAGCCGTCGGCCCGCTGATGGAGACCGTCCAGGTGCCACCGTCCACGGGAGCACCGCCCTTGGCATCGACGGTGTGGTCAGCCGCGGCGCCGACGGCGCATCCGTGACCCTGCTGCCCGGCCTGCGCTCGCAGCGGGAGCTGCTCCTGGACGCCTGGGAGCTCGCGTGGGACGCGGTCGATCGCCTCGCCCTTCAACCCACCGAGCGCTGAACCACGGGCCCACCCGGCCGCTCATGAGAGTGGGCCCGAGACGCATCAACTCACGGGAGGATGCCCCGCGCGCCCAGCGGACCGCTCGGCTGCTCCGTTCCGGTGTGTTTTGAAAGATCCTGTCGATTGATCATGCGTTGAGCAGGGGACTTGCAGGATCTGGGACTTGAGATCCTGGTTGTCTGGCCTGTGGTTCTGCTGCCGTGATTGATCGTTCATGGGCTGTGGCCTGAGGGTTTGCAGAATCTGGGACCGATGTTCGGGTCGGTCGGGAGAACCTGTGGGTGGTCAGGGGAGCAGGGGCTGGCCGTTCTGCCCGCGGACGGCTCGGTAGCCTCGCCCGATGCGCATCCTGTTCACGTTCATCGGTGGCAGCGGCCACTTCCGCCCCCTCATCCCGGTGGCCCGCGCGGCGCAGGCCGCCGGGCACACCGTCGCGGTCGCGGGCAGCGGCGGCAGAACGGCCGAGATCACGGCGGCCGGGTTCACCGCCTTCGCCACCAGCGAGCCGCGGGTGAGTACGGCGGGTTCCGCGGGCGCGGCGGCCGTGCCCGTCGACGTACCCGATCCGGCGGCTGACCTGCGGCAGCTCGCCGAGGGCTTCGCCCGGCGCGGTGGGAGACGGCAGGCTGCTGCGGTGCTGGACATCGCCCGCGATTGGAAGCCCGATGTCCTGGTGCGCGACGAGGTCGACTTCGGCAGCTCGATCGCGGCCGAGGTGCTCGGGATACCCTGTGCGACCGTCATCGTGCTGGCCGCCGGGGGCTTCCTTCGCAAGGAGGTCGTCGCGGGGCCGCTGCACGAGCTGCGCTCCGAGTACGGGCTGCCGGCCGACCCTGGGCTCGCGATGCTGGACCGGGACGTGGTCCTGTCGCCGTTCCCGCACGCCTTCCGGGACCCGCGCTTCCCGTTGCCCGCCCACGCGTTCGCGTTCCGGCCGGGCCCGGCCGTTCCCGCAGCCCCCGTGCGGGACACCCCCACCGTGTACTTCACGCTCGGCACCGTCTACACCAGCACCGAGCTGTTCGCCCGGGTCCTGAGCGGGCTCCAGGGACTCGCGGCGAACGTGGTCACGACGGTCGGCTCCCAGGTCGACCCCGCGCTGTTCGGGCCAATGCCGCCGAACGTCCGGATCGAGCGCTTCGTCCCGCAGGATCAACTGCTGCCGCAGTGCAGCCTGGTGGTCTCGCACGGCGGCTCCGGCAGCCTGCTCGGCACGCTCGCCCACGGCCTGCCCTCGGTGCTGCTGCCGCTCGGCGCGGACCAGCCGTACAACGCGCGGCGGTGCGTCGAACTCGGTACCGCCCGGGTGCTGGACCCGGTCACCGTGACCCCGGACGAGGTGCGCGAGACGGTGTCGGCGGTACTGGCCGACGAAGGCTACCGCCATGCCGCCGAGCGGCTTCAGCGCGAGACCAACGCCCTGCCCGGACCGGAGCAGACCGTTCCCCTGCTCGAAGCACTCCGCTGAGCATCCCGCGTCCCCGTATCTGCCCCGCCCGCTGGCTGCACCGTCGAAGTGGGAGCTGGTGGCCGCGCTGGTCCGCGTTCCGGCGGATCCGTGGTGGGAGGACCAGGTGCTGCACGCGAAGTTCTGCCCGGCGAAGGGGTGCCGGGCGTGGGGCTCCCCGGCCCCGCGGTGCACCGGGGAGCCGGGGGTCAGCCCGGGATCAGGCCGCCGTCGCCGAGCACCTCGCGGACCTCGTCCATGGACGCATCGGGTGCGGGCAGGATCAGCTCCGAGGGCTCCAAGGCGTCGTCCGGCAGCGGGGTTCCCAGGCGGCGTACGGCGTCCAGGAGGGCCCCGGAGTCCTCCGGAAGCCTTCGTCGCCGTCCTCCATCTCTGCGAGCAGTTCGTCGTCGAGCTTGTTCAGCTCGGCGAAGTGGGCGTCGGCCAGCTCTGCTTGGCCCTCGCCCATGATGCGCACGATCACGGTGGTCTCCCGTCTGTGGGTGATGATCCCGGTCGGAGCGGTTGGACCGTTGCTCATCCCCGGACCACCTCGGCGGCGGCCGCGCGTGTCCCCCGGACAGAAGGATCCGTACCGTACTGCCGCGCCGCGGTCCCGACCCGCGATCCGACCCGGCGGCCCGGGACGCCCCGGCGGCTGCGCGCGGTCGGCCGGCGTTCTGTGCGGTGGCCGTTCTGTTTCGGAGCGGAGCGGCTCCTGGTGGCCGAGGCCGATCTCGACTGTGCTCCCGTCGGCGAGTTGCAGGGTCTCCTTGTGTTTGCGCGGCACGTTGAGGTGCCCTTCCCGCTCGCGGTACTGGGTGGCTGCGGCGAGGTTTCGGGCCTCTTTCTCCGCGTGTGTCACCTTCGCGGCCGGCATTTTCGGGCGTTCGGTCAGTTCCGGTCGGCGACGCCGGCCTCCAGGACGGAGACCACGGCGAACAGCGAGAAGCAGACGGCGCCGAGGCCGACCAGGACCCGGGCCGCGACCGTCACGTCCGGGTCGGCCGACTCGAACAGGAACGCCGACATGAACAGGCACAGCAGTGTGGTGCCGACCGGGACCAGCGGGACGCGGCCGGCCGGCGGCGCGGCACGGCGCCAGCCGAGGGCGAGCAGCAGCACCGCGCTCAGCACTGTCCAGCACAGCAGACCCAGCCCGATCTGCACGTACCCGGTGGCCAGTTGACCGGGTCGGGGGTCCAGGGCGACGACGACCAGGCCCCCGGTGATGTCCATGGCACCGAGCACGGCGGCCGGGACGAGCCACCAGACCCGCTCCCGCCGGGTGTACGTGTTCCGGATCTGCCGCAGCAGGGTGATCACCAGCCCGATCAGGGCGGTGCAGACGATCGCCTGGTCGACCACCACGTGCCCGGCCGTGAAGCGCCCGTCCGAGTCCCCGCCGCCCCCGTTGGCCAGCATGACGGTCGCCCACGCCCAGGCGGCGGCGGCCGCAAGGACCGGGACCGCCACCAGCGCCCGGGCCGCGGACCGGCCGAACGGCGCGGGCGAGCGCGGCGGGGAACCCTCCGGCAGGACGGCGTTCTGCCCGATCAGCGTGAAGCGGGTGGCGACCGCGGCCACCGACGAGACGCACACGCAGACCAGGCCGATGCCGAGGACCACGCTGCCGGCCACGAAGTCGGCCACCGGCCGGTGGCTCTCCGCCAGCAGGCCCAGCCCGTAGCCGACGGCGGCCCCGGACACCGCGAAGCCGAACGCCGGGTAGCCGATCCGGTCCAACGCGCCGAAACGGCCGATCAGTTGCCGCACGACGGTCGCCGCGACGGCGAACAGGCAGAGACAGACGGCGGCCAGGAAGACCAGCGTCAGGCCCGCGACCCGGGCGCTCGGCCCGGTGGAGTGCGCGAGGACGTAGCCGCCGAGCGAGGCCGACACCGCGCCCATGAGCAGCGGAACCGCCCGGAGCAGCACGCTCATTCCGTGGTCCACCAGGTCTCCTCGTTCCCTCGCGCTCGCCGGTCCCGGGCGGCAGTCAGTGTTCAGCCCACCGGCTCTCCGGCCGGCACCCCGGCGGCGGGTGTCCACGGATTTCGTCCGATCGGCTCACGGCTGCTCCGTCCCGACTGGATCCCAGATCACGTGTCCCGCACCCTTCTCGCTGCCGGCCCCGGGAATCCCGGACCGGCTGGCTCTTCCAGCTCGGGGGAGCGTACGGCGGGACAGTGACAGCCCGTACCGGCGAGCACTTCACCGCGCTGGTCAGGACCACTTGGCAATCGGTCAGGACCGCGTGTCAGAGGACATCGGGCTCAGCCCCGCGCTCGACCCGAGGCCCTGACCGGGTACCCGCCGGTGGCCCTGATCGTCACCGGCGCCGGAGCGATGTCCCGGTCAGTCTTCCAGGTCCGACCAGATGTTGAGACTGCCGTCCTCGACGACCCATTCGTGGTAGCCGAGCCTGCGGCCGATCTCCTCGAACCGGCTCAGCCGCGCCGGGCCAATGGGGATGAAGTACACCTTCATCGCCCGCTCAGGCTCCGGAGGACTCGCGCACCGTCAGGTCCGGCAGGAGGTCCAGGTGGTGCACCGGCAGGGCGGGGCCGGTGGCGGCCAGCCGGCGGACCAGGAGGTCCACCGCGGCGGCGCCGACGGCGCGCTTGGGCGGGGCCACGGCGGTCAGCGGCGGGGCGCCGAGGGCGGCGAACACGTCGTCGTAGGCGACCAGGGCGAGGTCCTCGGGGATCCGTACGCCGCGGGTGCGCAGCAGGGGCAGCAGTTGCAGGGCGTCCTGGTCGTTGTGCACGAGGGCGGCGCGGACCCCGTCGGCGACCGCCTCGGCGAGCCGGGCGGCGACGGAGTCGACGCCGGCGGCCGGGGTGCGGACGTCGATGACGGGTTCGGCGGGCAGGTCGAGGGTGCGGCAGGCGTCGGTGTAGCCCAGGCGGACCTGGTAGGCCGTCCAGGTGTCGGTGCGGGCCGCCAGGGCCACCCGGCGGTGGCCGAGGGAGGTGAGGTGGCGCAAGGCGAGCAGGACGCCGTGGCGGTGGTCGGAGCCGACCGCGTCGAGGGCCGCGGCGGGGCTGCCGGGGGCCGGGCGTCGTTCCAGCAGGACGGCGGGGACGGGGAGTTCGGCCGCCCAGGCGTGGTCCTCGGGGTGGTCGGCGGCGGTCCAGTTCGGGGCGAGCAGAAGGCCCTGGGCGCCGGAGGCGAGGAGCTGGTCGACCTGGACGCGGTCGGCGCTGGCCTCGTAGGAGGAGATGCCGAGGACCAGGTGCGCGCCGGCCTCGGCAGCGGCGGTGCGCGCGCCGGCGATGACCTCGTCGAAGTACTGCACCACGGCGGGGACGAGCAGGCCCAGGGTGGGGGCCTCGGCGGGCCGGGGCGGCACGGGGGCGGGGGCGTCCGCGGGGCCGCCGAAGGAGACGGAGCCGTGGGTGCGGCGGAGCAGGCCCGCGTCGGCGAGGCTCGCGACGTCCCGGCGGACGGTGACGGCGGGCAGGCCGAGCCGCTCGGCGAGGTCCACCACCCGGACGGTGCCCAGGCCGCGCACCGTGTCGAGGATGCGGGCGCGGCGATCGTCCGCCGGGATCGGCATGGCACTCCCTGTCGGTGGGCCGGTCTGTCGAGGTGGACAGGAACCTACCATTCGGTCACCGGGCGGACGGCCGGTGCGGGCTCCCCGCGGGCCCGGGCCGGGGGCCGGCGCGCGCCCGCGGGGCGGGAGGGGTCAGGAGCCGTAGCGCTCCTCGGGGACGGCGGGGCCGAGGTCGGGGCCCTCGACCAGTTCGACGCGGTCGCCCGGGCGGTGGAGTTCGAGGACCAGCAGCTCGTTGGCGCCGGCCCGCCAGAGCGGCGCGGGGGCGTAGAGGGTGCGCTGCGGGCCGCGGTCCCAGTAGCGGCCGAGCGCGAAGCCGTTCAGCCAGACCATGCCCTTGGTGAAGCCGGGCAGGGCGAGGAAGCCGTCGGCGGGGGTGTCGACGGTCAGTTCGGCGCGGTGGAAGCCGGGGCCGTCGGCGGTGGAGGGCGCGCCGAGGGCGAGGGCCGTCAGGTCGTCGAGGGGCAGCGGGCGTATCTCCCAGCCGAACTGGTACTGCCGGTCGACCCGGACACCGCCGGTGATGCCCTTGGGGTCGTGCAGCAGCGGGCCGTAGTTGATCCGGCCGAGGTTCTCGACGAGCAGTTCCAGGACGGCGCCGCCCTCGGGCACCCGCAGCGGCAGGGCCTGTTCGGGGTGGTTGCGGTCGAGGACGCCGAGGGGTTCGCCGTCGAGGAAGACCTGGGCGCGGTCGGCGAGGCCGTCCACCCGCAGTTCACCGCGGGCGAGCGGGCCGCGCAGACGGGTGCGGTAGTGGATGAGGCCGAGGTTCTGGCCGAGCCGCTCCATCGGGAGGGGCTCGGGGAGGCGGTGCGCGGTGGAGAGTTCGCCGAGGGCGCCGCCGGCGCCGAGCAGCGGGCGGCCGGCGGTGACGGGGGCGCTGCGGGGGGCGAGGCGGGCGGGCAGCGGCGGCAGCGGGTGGGGGTTGGGGCCGAGGTGGCGTTCGATCACCGCGCGGAAGAGGTGGAACTTCTCGGTGAGTTCGCCGGCTTCGCCGACCGGGGCGTCGTAGTCGTAGCTGGTGACGTCCGGCTGGTAGCTCGTCCCGTCGTGGTTGGCGCCGTTCCACCAGCCGAAGTTGGTGCCGCCGTGGCCCATGTACATGTTGACGGAGGCGCCGGCGGCGAGCTGGGCGTCGAGGACCTCGGCGGCGTCCTCGGCGTCGCGCACGTGGTGCGGTGCGCCCCAGTGGTCGAACCAGCCGCACCAGTACTCCATGGTGACCAGCGGGCCGACCGGCTGGTGGCGGCGCAGGCAGGCGAGGGACTCCTCGGGGCGGGAGCCGAAGGTGCCGGTGGTGAGGAGTCCGGGCACCCGGCCGCCGAGCTGGAAGCCGTCCTCGGCACCGTCGGCGGTGAACAGCAGGACGTCGACGCCGCGGGCGACCAGGGCGTCCCTCAGATGTTCGAGGTAGGCGGTGTCGTTGCCGTAGCTGCCGTACTCGTTCTCCACGGCGACGGCGACCACCGGGCCGCCGTGGGAGGAGAGCAGCGGGAGCAGTACGGGCACCAGGTGGTCGAACCAGGCGTCCACGGCGGCGAGGAAGGGCGGGTCGAGGCGGCGCAGCCGCATCGCGGGGTCGGCGAGCAGCCAGCCGGGCAGGCCGCCGAACTCCCATTCGGCGCAGATGTAGGGGCCCGGGCGGACGATGACGTCGAGGCCGAGGTCGCCGGCGGCGCGGACGAAGGCGGCGAGGTCGCGGTCGCCGGTGAAGTCGGCGCGGCCGGGGGCGGGCTGGTGGAAGTTCCAGGCGACGTAGGTCTCGACGGTGTTGACGCCCATGGCGCGCAGCCGGGTGAGGCGGTCGGTCCACTGTTGGGGGCGGATGCGGAAGTAGTGGACGGCGGCGGAGACGATCCGGTGCGGACGTCCGCCGCGCAGGAAGGTGTCGCCGTCGGTGGTGAGGGCGGGGTGGGGGGCCTGGTCGGCCATCGGGTCCTCCGCGGGAGGGGAGCGGGAGTGAGGGGGGTGTGGGGACCTCGGTGGGTCCGGGCGCACGGCTGCGCGGGTGGCCGCGGGCGGATCGGCGGCGGCCACCGTGGTCACCCTAGGAGTTCGGTGATCGCACGGTCAATCGATCGACGATCATCGGCTTTATTGATCAATTTCCGATCGAACGATACTCTTCGATCGGAATATCATCGGCTGACCGCTTCCGGACGACGCGTCGGCCGGCACGACGGATGGAGGCCGGAATGGCCATCTCGGGGGAAGAGCGCCGCAGGCTGATCGTGTCGGCCGTCGGCGAACTCGGCGGGCGGGTCCGCCTCACGGAGCTGGCCGACCGGCTGGGCATCCCGGCCGTGACGGTCCGCCGGGACGTCGCCGCGCTCGCCGACGCCGGCCGGCTCTCCCGCTCGCACGGCTTCGTCTCCCTGGAACGCCCGGACGACGGCGCCCGGCCGCCGCTCGCCCCCGGCCCCGGGCAGGGCCGCGCCCTCGGCCTGCTGGTGCCCTCGGTCGGCTCCTACTTCGACGAGGTGATCGCCGGGGCCCGGGCCGCCGCCGCGGCCGCCGGGGCCCGGCTGGTCCTGGGCATCGCCCCGTACGGGGCGGGCGGCGACCGGCTACAGGCCGAACGCCTGCTGGAGTCCGGAGCCGAGGGCCTGCTGCTGGCCCCGGGGCTGGTCCCGGGCCGGACGGCCGAGGACTACGCCTGGCTGGACGCCCTGCCGGTGCCCGCCGTGCTGGTGGAGCGCCGTTCCCCCACCCCGGACGGCCCCGGGGCCGGACTGGACACCGTGGCCTCCGACCACCGGCACGGGGTCCTGAGCGCCCTGCGCCACCTGGCCGGGCTCGGCCACGGGAGCGTGCTGCTGGCCGCCCGCGGCGACTCCTGGACGGCCGCCGAGGTGCGGGCCGGATACCGGGAGGGCACCCGGCTGCTCGGACTGCCCGACCTGCCGGCGCTGGACATGCTCGGGCCGGGCAACCTGCCGGCCGATCCCGAGCCGCTGGTGGCACGGATCGCCGAGGCCGCGCGGTCCGGGACCCGGGCGCTGCTCGTCCACAACGACCAGGACGCGCTGCGGCTGGCGCCGCTGCTGCGCGCGCACGGCCTGGCGGTGCCCGCGGACGTGGCACTGGTCGCCTACGACGACGTCTTCGCCGCGCTCGCCGCGCCCCCGCTGACCGCCGTCGCCCCGCCCAAGCACGCGGTGGGCGCGGCGGCCGTCGACCTGCTGCTGCGCCGCCTGGCGGCGGGCGCCGAGCTGCCGGTGCACCGCACGGCGCTGCTCCCGGTCCTGCGCGTGCGCGCTTCCTGCGGGGCCGAGCGGACGGCCCCGCGGACGGGCGCCGCGACCCTGGGGTGAGGGGCGCGGCGCCGCCTCGGCCGGACAGGGCCTGAGGAACAGGTGTGCGCCCTCAGCCCGGCAGCAGTGCGGACAGGTGGCGCGCCCCGCTGCCCAGCCGCGGTGCCAGGGGCGCGGCGCGCGGGTGCCAGGGGGCCTCGTACTCCCAGGCCGCCCAGGTGCCGGGCGGCAGCAGGTGCAGGCAGTCGGCGATCGGCAGCACTCCGGTGCCGAGCGGCAGCGGGGTGAGGTCGTCCGCCGAGGCGACGTCCTTGACCTGCGCGTAGCCGAGGTGGGGGCCGAGCGCGCGGTGGGTCCGTGCCGGGGTCTCGCCGGCCAGCCAGGTGTGCAGCAGGTCCCAGAGCGCTCCGACCGCGGGGTGGTCCACCCGGTTCAGCAGGGGGGCCAGGGCTGCCCCGGCGCGGTGGGAGTCGTGGGTCTCGACGAGGATCCGCACGCCGAGGGCCGCCGCCCGCGGGGCCGCCGCGCGCAGGCGGC